>DASRII010000257.1:0-5812 GCA_035650075.1 Micromonosporaceae bacterium
GCACTGCTGTGCTGCTGTGTGGTGACCCGGTCCGTGCGGAGGAGCTGGTCCAGGCCACCTACGAGCGCGTGTATCGATCCTGGCGCGTGGCGCGCGACGGCGACCCGCAGGCGTACGCGCGGCGCGTGCTGGTCAACCTGCGCGTGGATGGGTGGCGGCGCACGCGTCGCGAGGTCGTCGTCGACCCGGGCGCGCTGCCCGACCGGGCCGGGCCCGACAACACGAGTGCCGTCGTTGCCCGTAACGCCGTGGTTCAGGCTCTGGCCCGGCTGCCGCTCGCGCAGCGGCGGGTCGTGGTGCTGCGGCACCTGCTCGACCTCACCGAGACCGAGGTTGCCCAGGAGCTGGGGATCTCGGTCGGCACGGTCAAGTCACACCACGCGCGGGGCATCGCCCGGCTGCGCGAGATCTTCGCGGAAGGGGATCTGCGATGAGCGTCCAGCTTCACGATGACGACGTTGTCTCCCGGCTGCGGGCGGGCGCCCCGGGCTACCCGGATGCCGGTCCCGACGCCGGTCGTACCCTCACCGCAGCCCGACGAGCACTGCGCCGCCGCCGGGGCCGGCGGGCGTTGGGCGGCCTCGCCGTGGTCGTGGCCGCGGTCGTCGGACTCACCGCGGTCGGCCCGATCCAGCTGCCCGGCATCGGTACGTTTGGCATGCCTGGCGGGCACGACGTCAATCCACCCGCCAACCAGGGTGAACCGCCGGTGCCCCCGCGCCAGAGGCTGCTCGACGATGTCGCGGACCTGGAGCTTCAGGTCCTGCCGGTGGTCGAGGAATTGGGGCTCACCGTGTACATCGACGAAAGAGCGGCGTGCCGCGTGTTCACCTGGTCCCACGGGGCGTTCCGGGACCGCGGCCCGAGTTGTTCCAACCCCGACGACCCGGAGCCGGCGTTCGACGCCGAGAGCGAGGCCGCGTTCACGCGGGTGTCCGACGCGATCGAACGCTCCGGCGTAGACGTGTACCGGATCGAGAAGGGCGGTTGGGGGCCCGGCACGTCGTTCCACCTCCGGGACAACTCGTGGATGTGGAACTGGTACTACTCGTACGTTCCCGACACCCCGGCCGACGCCCCGGAAGAGATGCGGACGGAGACATCGCTCGGCGTCAGGCTGCAGGTCCACGTCACCGGTAACTGGTGGTTCACCACGGAGCCCGACGACTGATCTGCTCGCGGAGGATGTCCGCATGCCCGCAGTGCTGGGCAAGCTCGCGGAGCATGTGCAGGTACACCCAACGCAGCGGTAACGGACCACGCCGGTTGCCACGAACCACATCGTCCAGCCCGAGTCCTGCCGTCGCCCGCCGGGATTCCTCACAGGCCTCGCGATGTGCCCGCTGGATGGAGGCGATCGTGTCGCCGTCATCGAGGATGAACGACTCGTCCGGACTGGCGGGTATGCCGATCTCGTCGCGCGAGCGGCACGATACCGCCTCGTCGAACCAGACCTTCTCGACGAACGTCGCGTGCTTGACCAGACCCAGCAGCGTGGTTCGGGACGGCACCAGCGACCGGCGCGCCTGCTCCTCGGTCAGACCGTTCAGGCAACCGTTGAGCGCCGCGCGATGCTCATCGAGGAACGCCTCGAACTGCGCCCGGATCGGCTGGTGGAAGACGTCCTCGGCGAGTGTCGGCGGCAGCGAAGTCATGCACCGAGCATCTCGAGCCCGTCACCCACCGAACAAACGGGGTCGGCTGCGGAGGCGTCACGTATCAGCCTCTTTGTCGGGTTGATGCCCCTGTCCAGCTCGGGCGGAGGTCGTTCGTTCATAGAGTGGAGGCAGGTGAGGCGAGGAGGTATCGACAATGCGGAAGCTGGATCAGAAGTTCACGGCGACACTGCGGAAGAGCCCGGCGAAGGGTGGACACACCTATGTCGTATGGCCCGGCTCGGTCGAGTTCTTCGGCACCCGAGGTCTGGTGAAGGTGCGAGGCACGATCGACGGCCATCCGTTCCAAAGCTCGTTCATGGCGATGGGCGACGGCACGCACAAGCTTCCCGTCCACTCCGATGTGCGCAAGGCGATCGGCAAGGAGGCTGGCCACACGGTGACCGTCGTCCTGCAGGAACGGATATAGCGATGCCTGCCTTCATCGCCCTGACATACACCAGCGAAATCGAGTGGTGGAAGCCGGAGTTCGCGGAGGGACTGCGGGAGTACGTGGCGTTCGAGCAGGCGCACGCCGCCGTGCTGCGAGGTGGCCACGCGCTCTACCCGAGCGCGACGGCGAGGACGGTACGGGTGCCCGACGGCGACGTCGGAGGACCGATCGTCAGCGACGGACCGTACGCCGAGACGAAGGAGGCACTGACCGGCTTCTTCCTGTTGGAGTGTGCCGACCTCGACGAGGCGACGTCCGTCGCGGCGAAGATTCCCGCGGCCCGGTACGGGACGGTCGAGGTACGCGAGATCCATCCTTCGCTCGGTGTCTGATGTGGGTGCCGGTGATGCGGCAGAGCATCTCGTCCGCGACGAGCGGGCGCGCGTGCTGGCCACGCTGATCCGCGTCACCGGCGACATCGACCTGGCTCAGGACGCCGTCCAGGACGCCGTCGTCCGCGCGCTGGAACGGTGGCCGCGCGACGGCGTACCGGACAACCCGCGGGCGTGGCTCACTGTGACCGCGAAACGGCGGGCGATCGACCTGCTCCGCCGGGAGGCCCGGCGGGCCGCGAAGGAGGCGGAGGCGGTGGCGCTGTGGGAGCCCGTTGCCGAGCCGGCCGAGGCCGTTCGCGACGACATGCTGCGCTTGTTGTTCACCTGTTGCCATCCGGCCCTGTCGGCCGACGCTCAAGTGGCGCTGTCCCTGAGGATCCTAGGTGGACTGTCCACGGTGGAGGTTGCGCGTGGACTCATGGTGTCCGAGGCGACCATGGCCAAGCGGCTCACCCGCGCGAAGCAGAAGATCCGCTACGCGCGGATCCCGTACCGCGTCCCGACCGCCGAGGAGCTTCCGGACCGGCTGGCCACCGTCGCGGCCACGATCTATCTCATCTTCAACGAGGGGTACGCCGCCGGCGCCGGCGCGGACCTCGTGCGAGTCTCGCTGACCGGCGAGGCGATCCGGTTGGCCCGGTTGCTGGCCGAACTGATGCCGGACGAGGCGACGGTACTCGGCCTGCTCGCACTCCTGCTCCTCCAGGACGCCCGCCGCGCGGCCCGCACGGACGACCACGGACGCCCGGTCCTCCTGCCCGACCAGGACCGGTCGCGGTGGGACCGCGCGACCATCGAGGAGGGTGTCCGACTGGTCGGTACCGCGCTGCTGCGTACTCCGGACCGGCCCGACAGCTACGTGGTACAGGCGGCGATCGCGGCCTGCCATGGCCTCGCGCCCTCGTACGCCGAGACCGACTGGGCCGCGGTCGTCTCGTGGTACGACGTGCTGCTCACCGTGCACGACAGCCCGGTCGTACGGCTCAATCGCGCGGTTGCCGTTGCCGAGCGGGACGGCCCGGCCGCCGGCTTGGCGCTGGTCGACGAGATCGGCGAGCTGTCCGACTACCCGTGGTGGCACGCCACCCGCGCCGAACTGCTCCGGCGCCTGGGCCACACCGAGCCGGCCCGAACCGCGTACGAACAGGCGCTCACGCTCGGGATGAACGATCCCCAGACGGAGCATCTGCGCCGCCGTGTCGCCGAGCTCGGGTGAGACTGGCCACTACCGCTCGCGGAAGCCCTCCCGGAACCGGCGAAAGAACCCGCCTTCGCGGGGAAGTGCGGGGGCCGACGGTGCGGCGGTGCGGCGTTGCGTCGCGATCGGCTGGTCGTAGTCGGTCCGCGCGATCGCGTCGACGACCTGCGGCACGTCGAAGTCCTCCGAACCGGGGATGTGCGGTACGAATCCGACGAGCACGCCGTTGCGCATCACCTGGGCCTCGAGCCCGGCCGTGCCGTCGGTGTCCCACAGCGCCTCGCGCTCACCGTAGTCGAGCACCACGCGGATGCCCGCCGCGGTGCGGCCTGCGCTCGGGGGCACGAAGTGGGCCGGTACGCCACGTTCGCGCAGCGCGTCGACCACCCGACGGGCTCGGTTCTCGTCCATGCGACCAACAGTAGCGACCGTAGCTGTGATCCGACTGTCAGGCATCCGCCGTCGCGTATCAGGCCGCGGCATCGCGCCTCAGCACCGTACCGGGGTCCATCTGGGGCCTACTGTCGGAATCGAGGTCAGCGTCATGTATCCCAAGCAACTGGCCACGCGCACCAGTTCCCACGTCTCCCAGCGGTACTTCTCGAGCCATCACCGCCGGATGTCCACGTTCCCCCGACTCGACATCGGAGTCCGGATCGGCTGGTTCACGAGGTACGTCAAGAAGAACCTGACCATCGTGACCCGGGAGCAGTTCACCGCGATCCGGCCGGTGTCCCTGCTGTGGGGCCGTACCCTGCCGGGCTTCGTCGAGCCGCACCTGACGACACAGCAGATTCTCGAGTCGATTCGCCGGACGATCCAGACCCTGGACGACAACAACACCGACGAGCACACCGTCGCGACGATCGACCGGGACGGTCACGCGTACGTGACGGCGCTGCTCGCCGGAATGGTCAACGAGGACATGGCCGGCCTCCTCTCCGCCACGAGCGGGTGGCGCGCCGCCAACGAACTCATCGGTGGGTTCGCGCCGTGGGGTTACCACGACCTGCCCGAGACGCGGTATCCGGTGCTGCCGTACGAGCTAGGAATCGACGGCAACTACGAGCGCACGTGGCCCGAGGACGCGCGGGAGCTGATCGAGTACCGCAGGACCATCGATCCGCTCGAGCCGTTCGAGGGACAGGTGAAGCTCGGCACCAACACGATCTCGCGGTCGCACTTCAGCACCGGTGAGGACGACCAGTTCCGGTACTGGCAGTACCTGGCGAGTACCTTCAAGTTCGCGCACGGGCTCGACGGGTACGCGACTCACACACTCGTCTTCGACAAGCTGCGGATGCGGCTGTACTTCGTCGCCGCGGGCGAGGGCCGGCACGTATGGCGGACCGTCGACGCGTTCAACAACCCGATCGCGCCGTTCGTGTTCTCGGTGATGGGTCGGTCGTACCACCGGTGGCTCGAGCTGCAAGCCGCCCGGATAAAGGCCGGCAAGGACCGGCTCGACCTGATCGTCGCCGACCCCGACGCGCTGCACGAGCTGCGCCGGTACATCAGCCTGCACGACCCCCGCCTGCGGAGGGACCGCCGCCGGGCGTACCTGTTGGACTTCCTCGGTCGCTGGCTGCCGATGGTGCGGTTCATCTTCGGTGCCGACGTGGTCCAACCGCCGCCGCAGAGCGGGTCCGGCGAGGGCGGCGACGGCGACGACGGGCACCAGGGATCGCTGTGGCCGTTCCTGCTCTTCGTGGCATTCCTCGACGAGGACGATCCCGACGAGGACGACGCCGACGAGGACGACCTCGACAGCATGTTCGTCGAGCGCGGTGACACCGACGAATGAGTTACCCGGGGCCGCCGCGCGATCGTGGCGGCCCCGTTCGCTCCGCCGCCTCCGCGTTGAGCTCACCCAGCAGGCGGGCGAACATCACGGAGTCCACCTTGTGCCGGTTGCGGTGGCGCACCCGAGTGCCCTTCCGCCAGATCGGCGTCTCCACAACCACCCGCGGCTCCGTGGCGGAAATCCAGATCGCCCATGCCTCGTAGCCCGTTGCCGGACCGGCCCAGGCCCGGTCGATCCGCCGCCACGGCAACACACGCGTGCGCCACACGGAACGCACCTTGACGCCGCGATCGCCCACGTACAGGCCCACCCCGACGATGCGCCAGAGGGCCACTTCCCAGACCGCCACGAACGCGAGCGCGCCCA
>DASRII010000258.1:0-2074 GCA_035650075.1 Micromonosporaceae bacterium
CGACGCGGTGCGCCTGGGCATCGACGAAACCATCGTCGACCCCACCGACGTGCTGGTCGCCGTCGCACCCTACGCCGTCATCCCCGACGGCCTTCTCGCGACGTTGCGCGCCGACCAGGCCGCACACCCGATCCGCCGCTAGCACGCCCCGGCCGATAGTCCCGCCTCAGCGGCGGCCACGGCCCAGTCACCAGCTCGCACCCAGTTTCCCGGCCGCGCCCGGCCGGATCGCGCACCTGCGCACCCTCCGGGCACGGCCGATGCGCCGTGCCCGGATTCCCCTTCCGCCAACCCACAAGCCCCGGATTCACCCAGATGGAAAGGCCGATCCGGTCATCCCGCCGTCACCACCGGCTGCCGCGTCGAGCTGCTGCACGAACCGGGCTACGCCCGCCACGGTGCAGTTCCGGCCCGCCCCCTGGATCTGGGCCACCGACACGACTACCACCACGGCCACCTCACCGAGACCGGCCCGCAACCCTGCCCTGAAACAGAAACGGAGACTCACCCCGATGACCCTGCACCAGATCACCATCTATCACAACGACGAGTCACGATTCATGTCCTACGAGGACGGCCACCGGCTGACCGCCACCGTGTCGCATTGGTGCGACCTTCCCGACGCCGCGCCCCTGATGCTCGCCACCTGGGCATGGCACGTCTTCAACGCCGACCTGGACATGCTGGAGAACAACCGCGCCACGCCCCAAGGTGAGGCCGACTTCCTCCTCGCGTGCGTCTACCGGCTGCTGCACCTGCGCTCCCTGTCGGTCGGCGACGTGATCGAGATCGGCACCGACCGGGACCACTGGTGGTTGGCCTGCGAACCGGTCGGCTGGAGACACATCAGCCCACCCACCAACGTCCACGGGCGGCCGCTGACCGCCGAGAAGGTCTACCAGCACCTCCAAGACCAGCGGAAAACCCAATGACCGGCCAGCAACCGCAGCCCGAAGGCAGCCAGCTGCACCGGCTGTGCGTATTCGACGTGTCCCTGGACTGCGGCCACATCGCCACCGTCGCCATCGACGGCTGGTACCCGGTCTCGGTCGCCTGCTGCGACCGGCTCGGCGGCACCATCCTGCGCGGCGTCTACAGGCCGTACGACTCCCACGTCGAGGACGTCAACGTGCTGTCGGCGACCTACGAACACCGCCCGGCAGGAACACCGCGTGAACCCACCCGGCTGTTCGGCCGCCGCGACCGCACCGACGCTCCACGCCAACCGGCCCACCGGTGGGACCACGGCACCGCCGGACGGTACCCCGCCCGCGTCGGCGCCACGTGGAACCTCGACTACTCCACCCCGCCGGCCACCCACGACTGAACCGGAGCGCCACTCGCGCTTACAACGTGCGCCCGAACGTAGGGCGCGCAAACACGAAAAGCGGCCCGCCATACGGCGGGCCTCGTCGCATTCAGAACCCGGGACGCTTCCGCCTAGCAAACGTTCGCGTCCCGGGTTCTCCAATTCGCATTGGAGGATCCAGTGTCCCAACACGTGATCATGATCGCTACCCCGGCGGTAGCGTTCCTCCTGGGCTGGCTGACCGCCCGGCCCCTCATCCGCCGCCTGCGCGCCGAACTGGCCGACGCCGCCTGGTGGCTCGGCCACGACCCGCTGACCGGCATGCTCAACCGGGTCGGCTTCTACGCCGCCCACACCGCCGTGGCCAGCACACCCCAGCCCGTCGTGATCCTGCTCATCGACCTCGACGACTTCAAACACGTCAACGACACCCACGGCCACGACACCGGCGACGACCTGCTCATCGAAATCGGTGACCGCATCAGCGAAGCCGCCGAAACTCTCGGCGGGACCGCCGCCCGCCTGTCCGGTGACGAGTTCGCCGTCCTGCTGCCCGTCCGCGACCACGGCCACGCCCGCACCGCCGCCCCGTTTCTCAACGCTATTGCCCAGCCGGTCCAGCCGGCCACCGACGAGGCCCCGGTCACCGTGACCATCACCGCCAGCATCGGCCTGGCCATCGCCGAAACCAGCGACCCGCTCGACGACGTTGCCCTGCGCCGGGCCGACATCGCCATGTACCACGCCAAGCACCACGGCGGAAAC
>DASRII010000259.1:0-8146 GCA_035650075.1 Micromonosporaceae bacterium
TACCGAGCGTCATCATCACACTGACCGTCGGCACACCCGATCGGCGGCAGATCGGGTCGTCACGATCAACCCCGCACCGGAAGGAAACAGCGCGAGCGACGCGAGGCGCGCGCTGCGGACCGTAACGCCCGGGCGGCGGCAGAACCGGACGCCTACTCACCACGATCAACCCCGCACACCGGATAGGAAACAGCGCGAGCGAAGCGAACGCGCGCGTCGCGGCTTCTAGCGCACTGGATCAACACGCTACCTACGATGCGCTGGCCCGGCCAGCCGCCTCCTGTCGCCTCGGTGATCACCCGGCGCTAGTTCTCGGGATCTACTGGAGGTTGCGTGGTGGGACGGTGCGGAATGACATTCCACAGCCGGCAGGGTGCTCGAAGGGTCGCTGTCGTCGTTGAGCCGGCCGGACTGGAACAGGCGGTGGACAGCGTGACTATGTGGCTCGGGTTCGCGGTTCCGACCAGAGTTGATTTATGGAGGCGCATGTGTCGGGTGGTTGACAGAAATTGCCGGCGGTTTGCCGAGTGGTGTGCCGAGTGACCCGCCGACGCTCTCTCCGCATTCTCGACGCACCCCAAGCGGGGCCGGTCGAGAAGGGAGAAGCCGTTGTCGCAGAGGTGCGCGAAGAGGGGCTGGTTCAAGAGCACGTTCAGTGCTCCTACTAGCGAGAATTGTGTCGAGGTGCGGTTCGTGGTGCAGGTGCGTGACTCTAAGGTCCACGACGGGTCAGTGCTGGAGTTCAGCCGGGCTGAGTGGGAGGCGTTCCTGCTCGGCGCGCACAACCGCGAGTTCGACCTGACCTGAGTCGGTACTGACCTGGTGGGTGAGGTGTGCCGCGGGCAACCCCGGGGGATTGCTGCGGCACACCCCTTGTTGACGGGTAGTCGCACGGGCGTCACTGTCAGGTGATGCGGATGGCTACGATGGCCGATGTGACACCGGCCCGGTTCCCGCGCCGGCCGCTGCTGCCGGCGGCGGGGCGGACACGATGACCGCGCCGGCGGGTGGCAGCGGGGCGGGTGGGACACGGTCGGAGATTTCCGGCCACGCGGGCAATGTGGTGCAGGGCCGGGACATCCTCGGCGGGATCCACTTCCACCACCCCCCGGCGGTGACACCGCCGGCGGCGGTGCCGTCGCAGCTGCCCTGGGACATGCGGGGGTTCGTCGGCCGGGCGGAGGCGCTGGAGCGTCTCGACGCGATCCTCGCCCAGCACGCGGGCACTCCGGGCGCGGGGGCGTTGGTGGTGGTGACCGGCACCGCCGGTGTCGGAAAGACCTGCCTGGTCGTGCACTGGGCGCACCGGGTCCGCGGCATGTTCGGCGACGGACAGCTGTATGTCAACCTGCGCGGCTACGACCCCGGCAGCCCGCTGGCCCCGGCGGAGGCGTTGGCCCGCGCCGGCGTGCGGTGCTCGCACAAACGCACCCACCGGCTGATGCGCGCGGCCGGCCTGCGGAGCGTCCATCCCAAGCCCTACAAGTGCACACGCTATCTGGCCGATTTGACCCCAGCCTGGTCGACCTGCTGCGCCGCGACTTCGCCCCCACCGCACCCGATCGTGCCTGGGTCGGCGACATAACCTACGTCAAGACCTGGACCGGCTGGGCGTTTCTGGCCACCGTGATCGACTGCTTCTCGCGGCGGGTGGTCGGCTGGGCGATCGCCGACCACATGCGCACCGATCTGATCATCGACGCCAGCGGATGGCGATCGTCACGCGAAATCCACCGCCGGCTTGCAGTACGCGTGCCTCATAGGCATCCATGCGATGCCGTCTATGGCATGGCCGCGGCCAACACCCTGTTCTGCCGCGGATAGCTCGGGTACCGTCTGGACCGGAATCCGATGGTGAAGCCTAATCGATCGATCTACCGTCATCTGAGGCTGGAAGGATCGAGCTGATCTCCGTCTGACCCAAGCGGGAGGGGCCGGCATGGCGGTGGCGGTGTACGGATGGCGCAGATAACAGCGAGCACTTGGTACGCCGCGGCTGAGGAAGCGATGGAGGCTGCCACGAGGCGCATCGCAGGTGCAGAGGCGATCAATTACGCCGAGGTCGATGCGCCGAGGCGTGCTCTCATGCCTCGTCTCGCCGCGGCGCGGACCGTCGGGATGCTCCGGCAGTGGCTTCATCCGGCGAGTCTGTAGTTGGCAGCCTGGTGAACCGACGCCAGCGTGAGGAGCGGGCCACTTTCCGGTTCGTGTTCCTCTTGAACGCCACAGCAGAGGGCGAAACGTTCGTTTCGTCCTTTCGCGCAGCGGTCCGGGAGGCGCGAACTCTGACCGGGCGAGATGAGATGACGGGTGCCGCGAAGAGTCAGGCTGGCAAGCGTGTCCCGCCCACAGACTGGTCCGGCGCCCTCGTGTACCTGATCGTCCTGGAATTGATCGGCAGCACACTCCGCCCTGAGGGTCGTCGCGCGTGGAGGCACGACGGCCGGCCCCGCAGGGCTCAAGAGCCGAAGGTTGCTCGGGCGCTGCGGTACTTCGCCACCCCGGCAATGACCTCGCAGCAGCGGGGCGCGATGGTCGCGCTGCGCAATTCGTTCGCGCACAACTTCGGCCTGACCAACCGAGGACCGGCGGACCGCAGGCACCGGTTCGTGCTCGTCGACAGCGCTAGGGACCCCCTGACCAAGCTCCCGGCTCGCCGTTGGAACGGAAGGTACGGGGCGGCCTCCCGGGGCGGCCCGACCATCGTCAACCTCCGAGCGCTTGGCGACTTGGTGGAGAACGTCGTCGCCGAGGTAGAACGTGCCGCTCGGGCACAGAAGCTGCATCTCGCCCACGGCATCACGGTGGACGAACTCGGCACTGCCTACGGGTTTCGGATCTGGGAGCCGAAGGGCAGCGCGCCGGCGGCCTGAGCTCCGCAGCGGAGCCGCTGCTGGCATCTGGCGGGTCAGCCGCCGAGTCCGGCACTTGACCTTTGATCCACTCGGTTACGGCAAGCGTCCGTCCGTTTCGAGCTACGCGGGGAGCGTCGGGCACCACGCCACGGACGTAGCTGACCTCACAACCCTGCCGATGAGAGTGACCGGGCAGGAGCGTTCGGTAAAGTCCAAGCGTGACGATTGACCGACGCATCGATGACGCCGAGTTCCTGTGGCGGGCAGGAAGGCATGAAGGCGCGCTGCTATCCGCCCTCGTCGCGTTCGCCGCCACTTCCCGACGTGTCCGACCGAAACAGCAGGAGAAGTACGACGCGGTCGCATTCAAAAAGTTATTCCAGGAGCAGCTCCCATCCGGCTGGTCTGTGACATTTCGCGGCGAGCTGACTTCCATGGACGTACTCTTCTATAAGTGGTTGAGGTGCGAACTGGTGCATGCGGGTGGTCTCCCTATCGGGTTGAGCTTTGATCCCACCGACGAGTCCGGCATCTTCACAATGGCCCTCCGGGATGACTTACCTATAGCCGTTTCGACGGCATGGTATCACTCCCTGGTACTATCTGTTATCGGTCATCCAATTAACGCCGACATCTTCCCTAATCAAGAGGAAAGAGTAGCCGCGGCCATCGAGAGGCATCGAGCAACAGGCCAGCGCCTTATCGGCATGTCTTGTGGCAATGCGGAAGGGCACGCGCACGCACTCCAGAACGAGACTGCAATCGAGATCAACTTTTCGAAAAACGATTGTAACTAATCAGGTTGTTTGGATCGCAGGTATCCAGGGTCGCCGCTCGGCGAGGCTGACGAGGCTGTCGAATAGTCGCATGCCGTGCTTGGCGGCGGTGGATAGGTAGCTGCGGATGGCACAGAACTGTTGGGCGCCATCGAGTGTGCGCAGGCAGCCGGATATCTTCTGCCGCAGTTTGATCATGCAGATGTCGCGTTCGGATCCGTTGTTGTCGGCGGGTATCCGCCAGTCGCCGGTGAACCGCAGGTAGTCGTCCTGGCGGTGGAT
The DNA here is from genome assembly GCA_035650075.1 of Micromonosporaceae bacterium. GTDB lineage: Bacteria > Actinomycetota > Actinomycetes > Mycobacteriales > Micromonosporaceae > DASSUC01. Next base: position 3,914 of record DASRII010000259.1, read on the forward strand.
GAGGCGGCGGGCCAGGGCGTGTTGGCGTCGCATCGCCGGGTTTGATCGGGCCTGGGTCTGGGTGGCGCCGATCTGAGCGGCGGAGCGGTAGCGGTGGACCTGCTCGGCGAGCGCGGCCTGGTCGAGGTGGCCATGCTCGCGGGCGGCGGTGACGAGGTTCTGGATGGCCACCAGCGCGGCGGCGGCCTGCCCGGCCCAGCACCACGCTCCGGCCGGTGCGGTCTCGGCGATGCCGGCCAGCTCGCGCAGGACGTGCGCGCAGCACAGCTGGTGTTGCGCGTCGAGGTAGGTGTCATACGGCGCCCAGGCGTCGTGGACGGCCACGCCGCGGAACGCGGCGAGCACCCCAGCGGCGTCGATGCCGGCCCGGCCACGCTTTCGGTGGCAGGTGATCAGGGTGTAGCGGTCGGTGCGGGCGCAGCTCCTCCAGCAGCGCACGCACCGGGGCGATGCCGCTGCCGCCGGCGATCAGCAGGGCCCGCGGCCGTGGGGCGTGCCCGGCGGTGAACGCACCGAACGGGCCGTGCGCGCGAGCACCCGCACGCCCGGCCGCAGCCGCCGCAAGTCGTGGGTGTAGCGGCCGACCCGCCTTGACCGTCAGCCGCAGCCACCGGCCGTTCGGCGCGGCCGACAGCGAGAACGGGTGCGACTGCCACCACAGCCCATTGGCCAGGAACCGCCACCGGAAAAACTGCCCGGCCCGCACCGCCAGCCGGTCCAGCCTCGGCCCGCCGACATAGATCGAGACCAGGCCGCCCGGCTCGGCGACCACATCCACCACCCGCAGCCGCTGCCGCAGATTCCAACACACCGGATGGATCACCCGTCCCCACACCACGGTCGCCGCCACCAGCACGTGCAGTCCGATCCAGTACCATCGGCCGAACCCGGCCGCCGCCAGCTCGCGGCCGTACCGGAACTGATGCGCATACCCCAGCACCAGCACCAGGTAGCCGCTCAGGTGCAGCCAATACCACAGCTCGTACGGCACCGTCCGCCGCACGGCGCGCACCCCGAGCAGGCCGAGCACCGCGATTAGCCCGGCCGCGGCGAACGCGGCCGCCACATCCGGGTACGTCGTGAGCATGGTCCACGCCTGCCCGACGACCGGCTCGCCGCCGTACCCCGCGTACCCGACCACGACCAGCGCCACATGGGCCGACACCGCCGCGACGATGACCGCACCCAGCCGGCGATGCCACCCGGTCAACGAATGAGCCCCGACCGCCCGCTCCAGCCAGGGTGCCCGGCTCATCAGCAGCACCTGCGTCAACAGGACATACCCGCCCACCATGCCGACCGCCCGGCCCGCCTCAGTGAGCACCTCCGCACCCGTCATCGCCGCTAGTGCCGGCGCCCGCAGCCACCACAGCTCCACGCTCGCGGCCAGACCGAACCAGAACAGCACCACGCACAGTAACCGCCCACCCGGCTCGACCAGCTCGACCGGATCGGGCGACCGCGGCAACACGTCCGCCGATCGCACCGCCGGCAGCGCCGCGTGACCGGTGTCCCTCACCGCGTCCCGCGCCCGCCCGCCGACCGGCGCGGCCAACCGCCGCCCAGGTTGACCCACCCGCACAAGTCCCTACCCACGCCTCAGCTCGCTCCGGACCGAGTACCCCCGCCGCCCCGGCCGGACCTTCACTACATCGAGCGCCGCTGCGCACCATACCGCCACGGTCAACCACATGCGGCGGCACACCACAGCCGACCGGGGACCGCGACCAAATGGGGCGTCGGCCGGGCCGCGGTGAACGCTGCGCTCGCCCGGTATTTTCGCGGAAGGTGCATCGGGCAAGGACTCCAGCGGCGACGGCGACCAGCAGCGGTACCGTTCCACCGTCCGGGGCGGGCCTCACGCAAATCTACCCGCGACGCGTTCGCCTGGCTCATCGAAGGCGTCCCAGACCGCCATGCGCGACGTACCAGACATGGCGTGAACAGGCACCGGTGTACGACGGGTGTGACAACTGCGCACGGCGAAGCGCTGAACGAGATGGCGGGCGCGCGCCGAAGCCCCGAGACCAATCCTCCGGTCCCGGAACATGTTGGCCCGCACTTGGTTCACCACACACTGGAGATGCTGAAATGTTGAAAACCGCGTTGGCGAAGATGCTGACAGTGAAAGCGGCCGCAGCAGCGATCGCGGTCACCGCCGTCGGCGGCGCCGCGCTCGCCGCGAGCAGCGGCGCGCTGCCCGCCAGCCTCGGCGCCGGCAACTCGCACAGCCAGGCATCAGCGCACGCCACTGCTCGGCCCGCAGCTGCCGCGGCAAACGGTGAGCACGCAAGCGCCGCACCCTTGCCGTCCCTGGTCGGCCGATGCCGGGCCTACGCCGCGGGTGTGCACAACAACCCGGGCAAGGCTCTGGACAACCCCGCTTTCGGCGCGCTGATCACCGCCGCCAGCGGCAAGGACAAGGTCAGCGACTACTGCACCGACCTGCTCAAGGTCAAACCCGCCGCCGGCGCGAACGCGGACCCCGACGCCGCCTCAAGCGCGCGACCGACGACACACGCCACCCCGTCCCACCCGACCGGACCGGCGCCGGCCAGCCCGGGCAATCCACGTGTGGTGCCCACGCCCCCCACGCCGTAGCCGTCCCCCACGCCCGGGTGGGCGGCGGCCACACCTACAGTCGCCGCGCACCCGACCCCCTTCTGTCAGGACGCAGGCTGACGGTCAGGATCTTCATCGTGCCCACCGCATAGCGTCTGCTGGCATCCAGCACGAAGCCGACTACGCTCTGGGGATCCAGCAGCTCCACCCGCAAGCGGCCCTCGACCACAAGAGTGCGCAGGAACCGGTCGCCGACCGCGACCCGCCCTGCTATCGTCGCTTCGCCCAACCGGCGTTCGTGCCGCAGGTAGCCGGCGTATCGCTCGACCAGCCCGGCGATCGGGTCGTCGGTCTGCAACGCCCGCCCAGGCGCGATTGCACCGACCTGCCGCAGTACGCGACAATCTCGCGCAACGAGCCGACGGACAGCCAGCGCCGGTACTCCACATCGCGGCGGTACCTGACGAACTCCTCCATCTCGGCTGCGCCCAGCCGCTGCGGCGCCAGATCCGTGCGATCCAGCCACCGACTCAAACACGCCAGGACGTAGGCATGGTCCTGCGCGGTCCGCGCCGTGTAGCCCAACCGGATCATCTCCAGCCGGAACGGGTGCACCAACTCAGCTAACGGACCATCAGGAACCCGCGGGTACCGCGCGACGTCGATCGTCGTCATGTTTCGCCTCCTTCGCGAATCCGCAGAAGGAGACCGCACCGCTACCCAGCAGTTATGGCGGCCCTAACCCACAGAGCCGCCGTTCGCAAAGGCGGAACCCCGCTCGGCCCGGCATAACCGAACACCCCAGATAATTACCGTTATCCCGGGTCCGGGATAACGGCAAGCGGGTCAACGGCCGCAAGCGGCACATCGTGGTCGACACGGGCGGGCTGCTGCTCATCGTGCTGGTCACCGCCGCCAGCGTCCAGGACCGCGACGCCGGGCGGCTGTTGCTGGCCGCGCTACGCACCTGCTTCCCCAGTGTGGTCAAGGTGTGGGTCGACGGCGGCTACGCCGTCAACTCCTGCGCTGGGCCACGGCAACGCTGCGGATCTCCGTCGAGGTCATCGGTAAACTCGCCGGCCAGATCGGGTTCCAGGTCCTGCCCCGCCGCTGGGTAGTTGAGCGGATCCTGTCGTGGATCACCCGCTACCGCCGGACCGTCCGCGATTACGAACGCCGCCCCGAACACCACGCCGCCATGGTCTAGTGGGCCATGGTCACCATCACGACCGCCGACTGGCCGCCACCGCCGTACAAGACCACCGACCCCAACCCCACAACAAGCCTGACCTGTTATTTCACAGGGTATTCAGTCATCGTTGAGGATTGGTGGAGCGTGAAACGCCCCGCCGGCCGATGGCCGACGGGGCGAGATGTGTGGCGCGCTAGCAGTTCGGTGCCGAGGTTCCGACGGCGCAGACGACGCTCGCGCCCGAGGATGCCGTGCCGGAGACGGCCGAGGTGTAGACCGTTTGGGTTTCGGTGTTGAACTTCGGGCCGAACATGTAGGTCAGCCCGGAGTAGCCGTAGGAGTTCACGGACGTGAGCAGGGTGCCGGCGCTGTAGACGGCCGGGTCGGTGGTGCCGAGGATCCACGGCCCGCCGGACGAGCCGCCGTTCATGTTGCAGGCCATGCCCCAGGTCGGGGCCCCGTACGGGTCGTCGCTTGTC
>DASRII010000260.1:0-11537 GCA_035650075.1 Micromonosporaceae bacterium
AGCGACGGTTCGCGCTACCTGTACTCGTTCACCTACGGGTACGTCGAGTCGCGTTTCAAATTCCCGGCCACCCAGGGCTTCTTCACCGCGTTCTGGATGCTGCCGACCGATCCGACCTACAGCTACCGGTCCGAGATCGACATCCTGGAGCTGCTCGGCGACGACCCTTCCACGATGTTCATGACGTACCACTACAACGACCGCTCGCAGTCGTTCGCGGTGAACCGCGGCAAGTTCAACAACGGCGCCTGCCCGGTCGAGAACTACTCGACCGGGTTCGTCCGGATGGGCGTTGACTGGCAGGCCGACCACATCGCCTGGTACATCGACGGCAAGAAGTGCGCACAGTTCACCGACGCCGCTCATATCGAGAGCGGCCCGATGCAGCTCATCCTGCACATGATGGTGGACAACGACTGGCAGCGGCGGTGGAACGTGGGGCTGCAGGACCCGACGCTGGTACGGCAGCTCGAAGTCGACTACATCCGCGTCTACCAGACCGCACCGGCGTAACTCGACGGCCTACGGCTTACGGGCGACCCCGCAGTGCGTCGCGACGTCTTCGACCGAGGCGCGCGGCCCGGGCTCGTTCTCGACCCGCCACTCGACCGACGACACGACACCGGGCGGCACCAACTGCAGCCCGGAGAAGAACCGCGTCACCTGTTCATGGTCGCGGAACGAGGGCCGGTCCGGCATGTTGGCGAACGCGGCCTTGACCGCCTCGGGTAGGTGTTCGTCGGTGGCGTGCGAGATCACGAGGTAGCTTCCCGGTGCCAGGCCGTCGACCAACCGGGCGACGATGCCATAAGGGTCATCGTCGTCGCCGATGAAATGCAGGACCGCGACCAGCATCAACGCCACCGGCTGGCTGAAGTCCAGCGTTCGCGCGGCCTCGAGCATGATTTTGTCGGGCTCGCGAAGGTCGGCCTCCACGTAGTCGGTGACGCCGACCTCGGCGCTGGTCAGCAGCGCCCGGGCGTGCACCATCACGAGCGGATCGTTGTCGACATAGACCACTTTGGACTGCGGTGCCGTGCGCTGCGCGACCTCATGGGTGTTGTCCGCCGTCGGCAGGCCGGTGCCGATGTCCAGAAACTGCTCGATCCCCGCCTCGCTAGCAAGGTGGGTCACCGCCCGGCGCAGGAACTTCCGGTTCTCCTGGGCGCCGATCCGGATACCAGGGAACTTCGCGGCGATGGCATCGCCGGAGGCCCGGTCAGCTGCGAAGTTGTCCTTGCCACCGAGCCAATAGTTGTATCGCCGGGCCGGATGCGGCCTCGTGGTGTCGATGCGCGACGCCATCTCGTGCGTGTCGGCCGAGGTAGCTTCGCTGTGATCGTTCACGGGGAACCCCTCATAGGTCTCGCAAGATCCCTTCGAGAATCTTGACCGTTCGGGCGGGTGGCTCCGCCTCGACACACAATCGCGACATCGCGACGGCGTATGCCTCCACGTCGTCGCGCTTGTCCAGGTAGAGCGCAGTCGTTATCTGTTCCAGGTACACGACGTCGGGCAGCCCCTGATCGGGAAAGCGCAGAATCGTGAACGCGCCGCCGGCGGCGGAATGCCCACCGGCGCTGAACGGAATCACTTGCACAGTGACGTTGGGCAGCTTGCTCGCCTCGATCAACGCCTCGATCTGCATGCGCATGGCTTCGGTACCGCCGACCGGCCGGCGCAGCACCGCCTCGTCCACGACCGCCCAGAGCGCCGGCGCATCGGGTCGGGTCAGGATCTGCTGGCGGCCCAACCGTACGGCGACCCGGCGGTCGACGTCCTCCCCGGACGGGTTGTCCGGCGCGAGGCTGAGGACGGCGCGCGCGTAGTCCCGGGTCTGCAGCAGGCCGGGGACGAACTGCACCTCGTACGTGCGGATCAGCTCGGCCGCCGCCTCCAGCCCCAGGAACGGCTGGAACCAGTTCGGCAGCACGTCGGTGTACCGCTGCCACCAGTTGGGGGCGTTGGCTTCGCGGGCCAGCGACAGCAGGGCCTCCCGCTCGGCATCGTCCGATACGCCGTACAGCGTGAGCAGATCGACGATGTCGCGCTCCTTGAAGCTGACGCGACCGAGCTCCATTCGGCTGATCTTCGATTCGGAGGCCCTGATCTCCCAGCCGGCGGTTTCCCGGGTGATGCCCTTGGACTCCCGGAGCCGACGCAGCTGCGCTCCCAGCAGCATGCGGAGCACCGTAGGACCACCGGCCGCCCCAGACTCGGGCGACGGCCCGATCCCCGGTTCCGCCGTCGTCACGTACGACCTCCAGCAACTGCGGATGAGCAGGCCCACGAACTGCGGGCTTGCGGATGGACGCTAGCAAATCAGGTGATCGAAGTCGCCGTCGCGGACGCCGAGAACGAACGCGGAGATCTCCTCGGCCGTATAGATCAGCACCGGACCACCCGGATCGCGGGAGTTCCGAATGGCGATCCCGGCACCATCGGGCAGCTCGGCGACTTCCACGCAGCTCCCGCTTGCATTGCTGCGTCGGCTGCGCTGCCACGCAATGGCCGGCAGCTCAGCGGTAGGTATGCCGTTGACTATCGGATTCATCGAGCTCTCTCTGATGAGTCGGAATGCACGTGCATCTGCTCCTTGCGTATGCACGAAGCAACGAGCATGATAACCCTTGTGCGATTGCCATCTCCCCACGCATGGTCACCAGGAAGACGGACATCGGCGACTAACCGGATGACGTAGATCATCCGTTCGGTCAGATGTTTGGCACCACCTGGGTGACCAGGGCGCATTGGCACAAGAAGGGCCGTGAAGCATGTCAGTCCCCACCATCCATCCGGACCAACGGGACCCCGCCGATGTGGAGCCCACCCAGAACTACCGCCCCGCCGATCCGGTGTGGTTCTACCGCGACGGGGTCTGGCGATCTGCGTTGATCGAGGCGGTCTCGGAGTTCGCCGCTACAGTGATCTACCGATCCGACCGGTCACGCCGCACGGATGTCGACATCCGCACCGCCCGGTACGTGCTCGCCCGCAAGGAGCTCGACCCGCTGCTGGACCTCGACGCCGACATGCTCCGCGGAGCCACCGCCTGAAGCTCGCTCGCGGCGGTGAGGCTCACTCCACCGCGCGGACCAACTCCGGTGCCTCGGCGGATGCCACGTCGGGTACCTTCGCCAGCCTGCTCGGCCACCAGATGCTCGGCCCGATGTCCAGGTTCAGCGCGGTCACGAGTACCGAGCGCACGATGATCGTGTCGATCAGGACGCCGAGGGCGACGGCGAAGCCGATCTCGGCGAACGCGACCACCGGCAGCGTGGCCAACACGGCGAACGTACCCGCCAGGACCAACCCCGCCGAGGTGATGACCCCGCCGGTCGCCGCGAGCCCGATGAGAGCCGCGCGTCTCGTACCGTGCTTGCCCGTCTCCTCGCGGACCCGGGTCATCAGGAAGATGTTGTAGTCGATGCCCAGCGCGACAAGGAACACGAACACGAACAGCGGGAACGAGGAGTCCGCGCCCGCGAACCCGAAGACGTGCCGGAAGACCAGCGCGCTCGCGCCGAGCGCGGTGAAGAACGACAGCACGACGGTCGCTATCAGCAGCACCGGCGCGAGGATGGCCCGCAGCAGTACCGCCAGGATGATGAACACGACCAGCAGGATGATCGGGATGATCAGGTTACGGTCGAACGTCGCGGCGCGTTGCACGTCGAGATTGACCGCGGTATTGCCGCCCACCTGCGCGTTCGCGCCATCGAGCGCGTGCACGCGGTCGCGTACTCTGTCCACTGTGGAGTAGGCGGCCTCGCTGTCCGCGGGCGCGGTGAGCGTACCCTGCAGGAACGCGGTGTCGCCCTTGACGACCGGTGGCGTCACGGTAGCCGGGTCGATGCCGTCGGTCGACGCGATCGCCTCCCGAACCTCCGCGGCCCGATCGGCGTTGCTGACGACGACCACAGGGTTGCCGGTGCCGGCCGGGAAGTGACGCGCCAGCGCCTCCTCACCGGTGACCGAGTTCGGCTTGCCGATGAACGACTCCTCATTGGACAGACCGGTGGCGTTGAGCTGTACCACGCCGATCGCCAGCACGGCGAGCGCCAGGCTCGTGGCGACCCACGTCGTCCGCGGGCGGTGGGCGATGCGCGCACCGAGCCGCGCCCAGAACCCGGTAGCCGTCGGTTCCGGCGTGCCCTCCTTGGGGCGTACCGGCCAGAAGACCCAGCGACCCACGGTCACCAGCAGTGCCGGCAGCAGCGTCAGCATCACCGCGAGGCCGACCAGGATGCCGATGGCGGCGACCGGGCCGAGGCCCTTCGTGGAGTTGGTCAACGCGAACAGCAGGCAGAGCATGCTGATGACGACGGTCGCGCCGCTGGCGATGATCGCCGGACCGGCCCGGTGCAGCGCTACCGCCATCGCCTCGTGGCGATCGTGGTGCCGGCGCAGCTCCTCCCGATATCGCGCGACTAGCAACAGGGCGTAGTCGGTACCGGCGCCGAAGACGAGGACCGTCAGGATGCCGGCGCTCTGCGCGTTGACGATCAGGCCGGCGTTGTCGGCCAGCAGGTAGATGACCGCCTGCGCGACGGTCAGCGCGACGCCCGCGGAGATCACCGGCAACAACCAGAGGATCGGGCTCCGGTACGTGAACAGCAGGATGATCACGACGACAGCGATCGTGCCGAACAGCAGCGTGCTGTCGATGCCCTCGAACGCCTCCGCCGAGTCGGCCGCGAACCCGGCCGGGCCGGTGATGGACACGGTGAGTCCGTTGGCGCCGTTGTTCGCGGTGTCGTTCATGGACGCGACCACCTCGGTGGCCTTCGCCCAGCCGTCCGGTCCGAGGTTGAGCGGCACGACGATCTGCGCCGCCTGGCCGTCGGCCGACGGCACCGGGCCGACGACCTCACCGTCGAGGTCCGGCAACTGGCCGAACGTCCGCGCGTCCGCCCCCACCTTCGCGAGGTCCGCGGGAGTCAACCCGCTGGGCCGCTCGTACACGATGACCGCCGGAAGGGTGTCCGGCGACGCGAACGCCGCTTGGCGGTCGAGTACCTGTGTCGACTCCGCGCTGCCCGGTAGCCACGACTTCGCGTCGTTCTTCTGCGCGTCGGTCAGCTTGCCGGCGAGGGGCGCCGCGAGCGCGACAACGATGAGCCAGAAGAGAAGAATGAGGTACTTGATCCACCGGTGCGTGATCACGTTCACGATCGACCTGGTCATGGTCCCCCCGGATGCCATCTTGGTTGACCGGACGCTCCCCATCGTGCCACGGGCGAGATCGTCGATCTTCGCCGACCGCTGGCTCCTGGCGACCAAACCACCTGGGCCGTCATCCTTGCAACGCGGCGGTGCCGTGCGCGTAAGTCATGGGTGGAGGTGGAAGGAGGCTCATGTGCTGGACAGCTCATTCGATGAGTTCGTCGAAGGCCACATCGCCGCCCTGGACCGGTACGCCTACGCCCTGACCGGTGATCGGCACTCCGCCGACGACCTGGTGCAGGAGACATTGGTCCGGGTCGCCGGTGCGTGGCGGCGGGTACGGCGGGACGGCAACCCGACGGGGTACGCGACAACGGTCATGTTCCGCACGTACGTCAGCCTGTGGCGCAAGAGGCGCCGCGGACCGCAGCTCGTCGAACTCGCCATGGATCCGGCATCGGGCAGCGACTCGTACGCACCCGTCGAGGCGCGGCTCGTGCTGCGCCACGCGTTGCGCACGCTGCCCCGGCTGCAGCAGGCGGTACTCGTCGGCACGTACCTGCGCGACCACAACGACGACGAGATCGCCGAGATGATCGGCCGGAGCCCGGCGACCGTGCGGTCGCTGCGGCACCGCGCCCTGAAGGCGCTGAACGCGTCACTGGACGACCTGACCGCGAAGGAGGTGAACGGTGGAGCATCTGGAGTCTCTGTTGCGTGAGGAGTTCGATCCGCCGGCCACGTACACCCGGGAGTCGGTCGGCGAGCTGATCGCCACGACCCGCCGGCTGCGCCGGCGCCGCACCGCACTGTCCTCGGCCACCGCGACCCTCGCAGTGATCCTGGTGGCGACACTGGGTGTGCTGCTGACGCAGGGGGGCGACGGGAGCAACCAGCCGATGGAACCACTTCCGACGCCGACCGCGATCGACCCGAGCAGCTACGACGGGATGGCCCAGCGCCTGTTGAGTACGGACGGTGTGGTGGTGGGTGGCCACTTCCTCGACGCGCGGAACGGGTACCTGGTGCTCTTCCGGTGCCCCAATCCCGAGTCCGGCGTCAACTGCGACCAGCGGCTCGTCGCCACCTCCGATGGCGGCGCCACGTTCGCGACCCGGAGCCTGCCGCCCGGGGATCCTCGGACCCGCACGCCGAACCTCTCGGTCTTCGAGGACGGCGGGCTCGTGCTCGACGTTCTCGAGGGCCAGGACCCCTGGGGATTCGCCAGCGAGGCCCCGTCGTCCAGCCTCGACCCCGAGCCAACGCCGACACACCGGAGGTGGGTCAGCGCGGACGGTGGCCGGACCTGGCGCGAGGTGTCGACGACACCGCTAGGAACGGTTACGACGATTCCGGCTGGGGCAAAGCTGACGTGGCGCACGCTCACCGGTTCCGACATGCCAGGCTCGGTGACCGTGCTGACCTCCGACGGCCGGTCGTACGCGCTCGGCAACATCCCCAACGACGCGATAATGATGCCGTCCATGATGGGGTTCGTGGATCACCGGCAGACCGATGGGCCATTCTTCTTGACCGACACGAACGGCGGCCTGTTGGTCAGCACCGACCGGGGAGCGAGCTGGCAGCGGGTCGAGCTAGCGGAGCAGATGGTGACGACCATCGGCGGTGCCGCGGGTTGGGAGTATCTGCAGGCCTACGGCGGGCCGTCCGGTCTACCGAGGCTCATGGCCAGCAACGACCAGGGGCGCACATGGTCCACTGTGAACCTTCCTCCGGTCACGCCGGTCATTCTGCCGTCCGGGAGCGACGGTTCCGACGTGTCACAGATGGTCAGCACGGCGGTCCTGCCCGATGGTGGAGTCCTGCTCGCCGATGGCGTGAAGCTGTGGCGGCTACCGCCTGGCGGCAAGGCCTTCGAGCCGCTCGCCAACGACGCGTTCACGTTCGTGGTCCAGGGCTACGGCGCTGCGGTGCTCGGGTTCCGCGGCACCTCGCCCACGACGATCGCGGTGTACTTGACGACCGATGGGGAGCACTGGGAGCGCGCCAACCTCGGCTGACCGGTCGGGGGCGTGGGGTGGTCGACTCGGCGACCACCCCACGCCGTGTCATGCTGGCAATCATGACGGCTACCGAGGCGGTGCAGGCGGCGCCCGCGCGGCGATCACGGCGGGTTGTCCGGTTCGCGGCCACCATCACCGCGATCCTGGCGCTGCTGTTCGGCGTACCGTGGTGGACGCTCGTGGCCGCTGAGCCGGCCCCCGTGGTCGCGACCGTCACGGTCGTGTTCGCCGGCGCGCTCGTCGCGTTCCCGGTCCTCATGTACCTCGGCCACGGCCGACGCCACCTCGACTGGGCAGCCGTCACCGGCGACACGATCCTGGGCGTGATCTGGGTGCTGTTCAGCTGGGCGGTACTCGGTAACGTGCTGCGGCTCGGCCTCATGGCCGCCGGGGTCGCCGACCCGGTCCGGTCCCGGATCGTCGCCACGGCCGTCGCGGCCGTCTCGCTCGTCCTGGTGATCTGGGGGTACGTCGAAGCCATGCGGCTGCCCCGCGTGAAGCGGGTCGACGTGACGCTCCCCCGGTTGGCCGCGGGACTGGACGGCCTCCGGGTGGTGCTGCTGACCGACACCCACTACGGGCCGATCGACCGCGCCGGCTGGTCCGCCCGGGTCGTCGAGGCCGTCAACGGGCTCGACGCCGACATCGTGTGCCACACCGGCGACCTCGCCGACGGAACCGTGGCCAGGCGCCGCGCACAGGTCGCGCCGCTGGGCGACGTACGGGCCGCGCTCGCGAGGGCGTACGTGACCGGCAACCACGAATACTTCGGCGAGGCACGCGCCTGGCTCGACCACATGGCCGAACTGGGCTGGGAAGCCTTGCAGAACCGGCACATCGTGGTGGAGCGCGCCGGCGCCCGGCTCGTGGTCGCCGGGGTCGACGACGCGACGGCACCGCTGTCGGACCACGCCGCCGCACTGTCCGATGTGGACTCGACGCTGCCGGTACTGTTGCTGGCCCACCAACCGAAGCAGATCGGCGCGGCCGTCGAGCACGGCGTGGACCTGCAACTGTCCGGGCACACGCACGGCGGTCAGATCTGGCCCTTCCACTACCTGGTGCGCATCGACCAGCCGGTCGTCCGCGGGCTGACCCGGCACGGTGAGCGGACCCAGCTGTACACGAGCCGCGGTACCGGCTTCTGGGGGCCGCCGCTGCGCGTCTTCGCGCCGAGCGAGATCACGCTGCTGACCCTGCGCGCGGGCTGAGCGAGTTGCGCGAGCTGGTGGTGCTGGGCACGGCGAGCCAGGCGCCGACCCGTACCCGGAACCACAACGGATACCTGCTGCGCTGGGACGGCGAGGGAATCCTGTTCGACCCGGGCGAAGGTACGCAGCGGCAGATGGCACACGCCGGGGTGGCCGCGACCGACATCACCCGGCTGTGCCTGACGCACTTCCACGGCGACCACTGCCTCGGCGTACCGGGTGTCGTGCAGCGGCTCTCGCTGGACCGGGTGGCCCATCCGGTGTACGCGCACTACCCGGCCTCCGGTACCGAGTTCTTCGCGCGGTTGCGGCGCGCCTGCGCGTTCCACGAGACGGCCGACCTGCGCGAGCTGCCCGTGACCGGGGACGGTGTGGTGGCCACCGGCGCCTTCGGCACGCTGTCGGCACGGCGGCTGGACCATCCGGTCGAGGCGTACGGGTACCGGCTCGTCGAGCCCGACGGGCGGCGGATGCTGCCGGACCGCCTTGCCGCACACGGCATCGCGGGACCCGACGTCGGCCGGTTGCAACGTGAAGGCCGGATCGCGGTCGGCGGGCGGACGGTGGAGCTCGAGGAGGTCAGTGAGCACCGGTCCGGGCAGGTGTTCGCGTTCGTGATGGACACCCGGCTGTGCGATGCCGTGTACGACCTCGCGAACCGCGCCGACCTGCTGGTCATCGAGTCGACGTTCCTCGATGCCGAGGCCGACCAGGCGCGGGAGTACGCCCACCTCACCGCGGCCGAGGCGGCCCGGGTCGCGGCCGACTGCCACGTCCGCACGCTCGTGCTGACGCATTTCTCGCAGCGGTACGACGATCCGGCGGCCTTCCACGCCGAGGCGAGTCGCCACTTCGCCGGGGACATCGTGGTCGCCGAGGACCTGATGCGGGTACCGGTGCCCCGCAGGGCATAGTGAGGCATGACGTACACGTCGTACTCCTACCTCGACGCGGGCGAGGACTACGTACCCTTCCAGCTCGCCGAACAGATCGGCCGGGTACCGGCGTACACCGGCATCGCGCTGACCGAGGCGGACAGTGAGCGCGTGCGGCGGCTGCTGCACGACGGCATCGCGATCTCCCTGCACGACCACCCGACGGTGTTCCCGGCGGACATGGCCGAGGTGATGGCCTACAACCGCACGGGCCGGCAGCACACCGGGTACGCCGGCCTCGCCGGCTCCGGGTTGACCGCGGTCGTCGACAACTTCATGGACGGTACGTGCTGCATCACCAGCCAGATGGGCTGGAAGTGGACCGACGTCGTCCACGACCTCGGCATGCGACTGTCCGATGTGGACCATCAGGATCGGCTCTTCGTCGCCCGCCGGGTCGCCGACATCCACCTGGCCCAGGAGACCGGCCGGATGGCGCTCGTCGTCGGTACCGAGGCGGCCACGATGATCGAGAACGAGGTCGACCGGATCGACATCCTGTACGGCTTCGGGGTGCGGCAGATGGGCATCGCGTACAGCGAGGCCAACGCGCTCGGGTCGGGCCTGCGCGAGCGCCACGACGGCGGGCTGACCTACTTCGGCGAGAAGGCCGTGCGGCGGATGAACAAGCTCGGTATCGCCATCGACGTCTCGCACTCCGGCGACCGCACGTCGCTCGACACGATCGCCGCGTCCACGAAGCCCATCTTCGTCACGCACGCCGGAGCGCGGGCCGTGTGGCCGACCGCGCGGATGAAGCCGGACGAGGTGATCCGCGCGCTGGCCGAACGCGGCGGTGTCATCGGTATCGAGGCCGCCCCGCACACGACGCTGTCGGACGATCACCCCAAGCACTGCCTCGACTCCGTGATGGATCACTTCACGTACTGCGTGGACCTCGTCGGCATCGACTACGTGGCGTTCGGTCCGGACACGCTGTTCGGTGACCACGTGGGGCTGCACCGGGCGTTCGCGGAGCACCTGTCGATCGCGCAGATCATCGGAGCGGTCGAGTATCCGACGGTGTCGTACGTCGACGGGCTGGAGAACCCGGGCGAATGCTTCTGGAACATCACGTCCTGGCTCGTGACACACGGGTACTCCGACGACGAGATCGCCAAGGTGCTCGGCGGTAACATCCTCCGGGTACTCGAAGAGGTTTGGGTGTGACAGTGACGACGAGCCAACAGATCGCCGACGAACTCGGTGTACGGGAATGGCAGGTACAGGCGGCGGTCGACCTGCTCGACGGTGGAGCGACGGTGCCGTTCGTCGCGCGGTACCGCAAAGAGGTCACCGGCAGCCTCGACGACGCCCAGTTGCGGACGCTCGAGGAGCGGCTGAGGTACCTGCGTGAGCTGGCCGAGCGGCGCGACGTGATCCTGGAGTCGATCCGGACCCAGGGCAAGCTCGACGCCGCGCTCGAGGCACAGATCATGGCCGCCGACACGAAGGCCCGGCTGGAGGACATCTACCTGCCGTACAAGCCGAAACGGCGTACCAAAGCGCAGATCGCCCGGGAGGCGGGCCTGGAACCGCTCGCGGACCTGCTACTCGCGGACCCGGCGCAGAACCCACAGCTGGCCGCGGCCGCGTTCACCAAACCGGACCTGGACGCGGCGGCCGCGCTCGACGGTGCTCGGTCGATCCTCATCGAGCGGTTCGGCGAGGACGCCGACCTCGTCGGCGCGTTGCGCGAGCAGCTGTGGCAGCGCGGCCAGCTGGTATCGAAGGTACGGGAGGGCAAGGAGCAGGTCGGCGCGAAGTTCGCCGACTACTTCGCCGTCTCCGAGCCGTACCCGAGGCTGCCCTCGCACCGGATCCTCGCGATGTTCCGCGGCGAGAAGGAGGAGATCCTCGACCTGGCCTGCGAGCCGGACGATGCCGAGGGCGCGAGCGAGCGGGCGATCGCGCAGCGGTTCGGGGTCGCCGACCGGGGCCGCCCGGCCGACGCGTGGTTGGCGGAGACCGTGCGGCTGGCGTGGCGAGGGCGGATCCTCGTGCGGCTCGCGGCCGACATGCGCATGCGGCTCTGGCAGGTGGCCGAGGACGAGGCGGTACGCGTGTTCGCCGCGAACCTGCGCGACCTGCTGCTCGCCGCACCCGCCGGCACCCGGCCCACGATGGGTCTCGACCCGGGCTTCCGGACCGGCGTCAAGGTGGCGGTCGTCGATGCCACCGGCAAGGTCGTGGCCACGAGC
>DASRII010000261.1:0-19671 GCA_035650075.1 Micromonosporaceae bacterium
GTCCCCAGGTAGGTGTCGGTCACTGTCTGGTCAGTGTCCGCGAGACCACATGTACGCCCTCCGGGTTGTCGAAAGGTTGTCGCGAATCCGGGATAGCCGGCAAGACGATATGGTGGCCCACCGGCAGCAGGGCGAGCAGCAGAGCGGCGGCCATGCCCGCGTAGAAGCTGATCAGTCCCATGTCGACCGCGATGAAGCCGTGGAACAGCAGACCCGCGGTCAGCAGGGCACGTTTCGCCGCCGGACCGAGCACGATCGCGATCGCGAGCGAGAACTCCAGCGCCACCGAGCCCCACGTCAGCGCCGCCACCCCCACCGAGGAGTGGGTCAGCAGGTCGGTGACCGGCCGCAGCCACGGCGGCGAGCCGAACTGCGGGTGGCGCGACCAGTAGTACATGGCCGTGCCGTCGGCCCACTCCCGCACGCCGAGCTTGGCCATCGACGCCTGCAGGTAGAGCACCGCCACCTGCACCTGGATCAGCAGCAGCGCGACCCGGGCGACGACCGCTTTCGTGTCGGGCTCTCCGGTCTCGAGTGGCCGTTGCCAGTGCCAGCGCCGCCCGTCCGTCAGGCAGATCGGCAGCAGCAACAGCGTGAGTACGCCGGTCACCTGGTCGCCGCCGTCCTGAAGGGTGGCGTTGGCGATCAGGCTCCACGCGATATACCAGTGGGGGATCGCGGTGAGCCGGGGCCGCCAGCCGCTGGCCACGACCAGCAGTACCGCGACCGACAGCCAGCGACCCAGTTGCAGGTCCGGCGCGACGCACCAGATGCCGGCCCGGCTCATCCCGTGGCACACCGGCGGCACGACGCCGTTCGACAGCGGGGACATCAAGGCTGTCGGATCGGTCGCCAGCAACGTGCCCAGCGTGCCGAGCGCCAGCAGCGTGCGCGCCAGCCCTATCCCGGACGACCAGACGGGTACGGCGAGCCGGGGCCGGGCCCACCGACCGAGCGCGGTCAACATGTCACCCTCACCCGAACGACCTTCGACGGCATCGTGGTCGGCGCGTCCCGCCACGCCCATGGGAGCACCTCCTGCTGGACGACACCAATGTCGCCGCACACGGTGTGCCGGTTGGAGCGGTTGGTCACGGTACCGACGGGCGGCGCCTCCGACAGGCACGCGGTGGGCGGACGCTCGCAGTCCCGCCAGGCTTGCTTCGGCAACAGCGACAACAGCATCGCGACCTCGGTGCCCTGCGCGCGGGGCGCACGGTCGAGGCCCATCGTGTACCGGGGCTGCGCCAGCGGACCCAACGTGATGTCCTGCCAGCCGCCGTCGGGTTGGTGGCGGTACACCTGCGCCCACATGCTGCGCGGGCTCTTGGTGAAGAAGGCCCAGCCCTGCGGCACGAAACCGCGTACCGCCTTCGTGTCCGGCCCCGGCAGCGAGAACGGCTTGGCCGGCAGCGCGGCGAGCAGGACGTAGGCCACGAACAGCAGGGCGGTAGCGGCGACGGTAGCCACCCGCCGCCCGAGGCGGACGTCGAGGTCCGCCGAGCTGCCGGCGGTCATCTCAGTACCCCGCTTCCTGTTGCAGGCCCTCGGCGATGTCCTTGACCATCACCTCGTGCGCCAGCTGCGCGCGGTCGGAGAACTCCGGCATGCTGAAGTCGAGCAGCACGATCGCCAGCACGACGGCGATCACCACGACCGCGACCTTGTCGACGGCCACCGCCGTGTCAGTCTCGAACCACGTGTCGGCGCCGGTGTCGTAATTGAACTCGGCGTCCAGCACCGCGGCGTGCACCAGGTGCTGCTCGGCCCATTCCTTGTCGATCTGCCAGATCGCGTCGTCGACCTTCCGGGGGTCGAACTGCCGGTCGAGTGTCCGGCGGGCGATGACGCCGAGATCCGACATACCCTGGGACACCCGGCGCGGGTCGCCGGACTGCATGTTGGCGACGAACGCGTCGGCCCACCGCGGGTCCGCCGCGATCCCGTCGTGGATGCCGCGCTGCGTCTCGCGGATCGAGTCGGTCCACTGTGTCGGGCCGCGGTTCAGGTTGGTGAGGTACCGCGCGGCCGGCCCGTCGTTGAAGAGCACGCCGTCGGCGATCTCGGCAGCCGTGAAGCGTGGCGCGCCGCCCGCCGCGGTCGCCGTCGCCGTCCGCATAGTCGCGAACGCGACACCGACCGCGACGGCGAGCGCCAGCAACAGCAGGCTTCGCCATCGTTTGGAAAACATGGCCATGACCCCTTCCGGGTCCCAGGCGGGCGCGGATGCCCGCCGTCAGACCACCACCGTCGCGCCCGGACGCGGGCGCGCACAGGTCCACTCTCGGTGTAGTCCGGTCCACAGTGGATCTGTGCTCCTGACGGCGGCCTTCCTAACGTCGAGCCATCCGAAGACGGTTAGGGAGGCTTTCATGTTTCGAAACATGCGCACCGGGTTCGCCGTGGCGCTGCTGGCCGGGGCCATCGTGGTCGCCGGCCCGATCACGGCCGCGCAGGCTGACACGCCGACCCCGCTCCCCGAGAAGGGTGCCGTGGAGCAGTTGGCCGCCGACTGGCGGCTGAGCCTCGACGAGGCTACCGCCCGGATCGCGCGCCAGGACGCGGTGGCCGCGCTGGCCGAAGACCTGGAGTCCACACTGGACAGTCGCTTCGGTGGTCTCTGGGTGGACCACGCCAGGGGCGGTCGGGTGACCGTCGGTACCACCGACGGATCGTCGGACGAGGTCGTCGCGCTGGCTCGCCGGTACGGCCTCGATGACTTCGTCACCGTGGATCAGGTCCGCTATGGACAGTCCACTCTGACCGGCATCGCCGAGCGGCTCTCCGACGGACTGGGGGAAGCCAACGACGGCGCCCGGACGCCGGTCTCGGCCAGCCTGCGTACCGACCTGAACCAGGTCGAGCTGACCCTGCCGACCGACGCGACCCCGGCCCAGCGGGCGTACGTGGCCTCGGCGGCGGAGACCTTCGGCGCGGCGGTGGCGGTCACCGGTGGCGACGGCGTCGCCGAGCCGGCTGCCTGCAGCAGCCCGACGGCGTGCGACAAGCCGCTGCAGGGCGGTGTGCACATCCACTCGGACAACGGCGTCACCTGTACCGGTGCGTTCAACGTGCAGGGCGGCGGCAAGAAGTGGATGCTCACCGCGGGGCACTGCCTCTACTTCGCCGGCTTCAGCCCGTGGCAGTACTGGTGGACGAAGAACAACAACGGCACCAACCGCAAGTTCGGCGGCGGTACGCAGTACTGGTGGTTCGGAGGTTCGCAGGGTCGCGACTTCGCCATCATCAGCGTCGACTACGTCGCGGAGAACCCGCAGGCGACCATCTTCGCCAGCTCGAGCGGCCGGACGATCACCGGTACCGGGTCGGCTTACGTGGGCATGTACATGTGCAAGACCGGTCAGACCACGGGTTACCAGTGCGGCAACGTCACCAGTACCAACTACAACACGACGTACTCCGGCGGCATCCCGGTGAAGAACATGATCACGGCCTCCATCTACACCTGCAAGGGTGACAGCGGTGGCTCGAACTACCTCAACCACACGGCGTACGGCATCACCAGCGGAGCCGTCTTCAACTCCCCGAATTGCGGGAACACGGTCATCACGAACAAGATCGGCAGTGCCCTGAGCGTGCTGGGCGTATCCCTCCTCTGACGTCCCGCGACCGCCCCCACTCTCCGTGATCGACGGAGGGTGGGGGCATCGACAACCTTGACAATGGGTCCAATCTGGGACAGGCTCGGGCGAGAGAGCGCTCTCTGATCTCTGTCGATACCCGTCCGGGAGGATCCACTATGGACACCCGACTGCGCTGGCGCGCGCTCTCGATACTCTGCGTCACCGCGTTGACCACCTCGTTCTTGTCCGCTCCGGCTGTCGCGGCGCCTGCGGCGGCGGTCACCATCGCCACCGACCACTCCGTGTACCTCACCGCCGAAGGCGGCCTCGTCCGGATCGGCGTGACCGTCACCACCGCCGACAACGCGCCGCTGGCGGTACCGACGACCATCGACTACCGCACGGCCGGCGGTACCGCGTCGGCCGGCGCCGACTACCGGCCCGTCTCGGGCACGCTGACGTTCCCGGCCGGCGCGGTTTCCGGCTCGACGCGGTGGCTGACCGTCGCCACCAACCGGGACCAGTCCGCGGAGGCCGCCGAGACGGTACCGCTGCGGTTCACCGATCGGGCGACCGGCTCGGCGGTGACCGGTACGGCCGTCATCAACGCGCACGGCCTGCCATACCTCGACTCCCGGCTACCGGTCGACCGCCGGGTCGCGGATCTGCTCGCCCGCATGACGCTCGAGGAGAAGGTCGGCCAGATGACGCAGGCCGAGCGGGGTGCGGTCACCGACGACCCGGCTGTCATCGCCGACTGGATGCTCGGCTCGGTACTGTCCGGCGGCGGCTCGGTACCGGCCGACAACACCCCCGCCGGCTGGCTCGAGATGGTCAACGGCTTCCAGGAGCAGGCACTGACCACCCGGCTGCAGATCCCGCTGGTGTACGGCGTCGACGCGGTTCACGGGCACGGCAACCTGTTCGGGGCGACCATCTTCCCGCACAATGTCGGCCTCGGCGGAACGCGGGATCCTCGGCTGGTCGAGGAGATCGGGCGCGCCACCGCGGCCGAGGTACGCGCGACCGGCATCCCGTGGAACTTCTCGCCCTGCGTGTGCGTGGCGCGGGACGAGCGCTGGGGGCGTACCTACGAGAGCTTCGGCGAGGACCCGGACCTGGTGGCCCGGATGACCACGATCATCGACGGCCTGCAGGGCAAGCGCCTCAGCGACGAGGACAGCGTGCTGGCTACCGCGAAGCACTATGCGGGTGACGGTGACACCGAGTTCGACCAGGCGATCGCCGACGACAACGAGGGCAAGCCGTGGTTCGAGCAGCGGTACACCATCGACCAGGGCATCACGCAGACCAGCCGGTCCGACTTCGCCCGGCTCGACTTCGCGCCGTACCCGGTGGCGATCCGTCGTCACGACGTCGGCGCCGTGATGCCGTCGTTCTCCAGCATCGACTGGGTCGAAGACGGCCTGGGCAACCCGACGAAGATGCACGCACAGCGCGAGCTGATCACCGACCTGTTGAAGGGGCGTACCCACTTCGACGGCTTCGTCATCTCCGACTGGGAGGGCATCCACCAGATCCCCGACCCGGACCAGCCGACCAACGGTGGCCTGACGGCGTACAAGGTACGGGTCGGCGTGAACGCCGGTACCGACCTGTTCATGGAACCGTTCAGCGCAAAGCAGTTCGAGGACCTGTTGCTGGCCGAGGTGGCCGCGGGTCGGGTCAGCCAGGCCCGGATCGACGACGCGGTACGGCGGATCCTGCGCCAGAAGTTCCGGCTCGGCCTGTTCGAGCACCCGTTCACCGCACCGGACCGGCTCGACGAGGTCGGCAGTGCGGCACACCGGGCGCTGGCCCGGCGGGCGGTCGCCGAGACGCAGGTACTGCTGAAGAACAGCGGCGGAGTACTGCCGCTGGCCGCGCGCGGCAACATCTACCTGGCTGGGCGCAACGCGGACAACATCGGCAACCAGTCCGGAGGCTGGACGATCCAGTGGCAGGGCGTGTCCGGCGACATCATTCCCGGTACCACGATCCTCGAGGGGATCCGGGAGGTGGCGCCGCGAGCACACGTGACGTTCAGTGAAGACGCGTCGGCGCCGATGGCAGGAGCCGACGTGGGCATCGTCGTGGTCGGCGAAACGCCGTACTCGGAAGGTTTCGGTGATATCGGCGGACCTGAATGTGGCTTCTGCTCGCCCGCGCAGCTCGAGGAGAAGTCCCTGTCCTTGCAGCCCGGTGACCAAGCGGTCATCGACAAGGTCTGCGGCGCGATCGCTAAGTGCGTGGTCCTGGTCGTGTCCGGCCGGCCGCAGGTACTCACCGACCACATTGGACAGATGGATGCGCTGGTGGCGTCGTGGCTGCCGGGTAGCGAGGGCGCGGGCGTGGCCGATGTGCTGTTCGGTCGCCGTCCGTTCACCGCGCGGCTGTCGATGACGTGGCCGCGCACCGAGGCGCAGGTACCGATCAACGTCGGCGACGCCGACTACCACCCGCTGTTCCCGTTCGGTTGGGGACTGCGGACCGGCCGGCCGCACGCGACCGCGGCGGATGCGCTGAGCGCGGCCCGTGACGCGGCGCAGGAGGCGGTGATCGCCGGTCGTGCGCCGGCGGACTGGGCACGCCTGATCGCGGCAGCGGATCAGGCGGCGTCGAGTGGAAACCAGGCCGCGGCGCTGGCCTTGTTCACGCGCGTCGCCGGCTGACACGGACACACGGTCGTGGCGTCGCCCTCGGGCGGCGCCACGATCTAGTTAGGCGGCTTGGCGGTATCGAGCGGTGCCGTGCATCGGGCTCCGAGCCGTAGGAGGGCTCGTTCGGTCGGTGCCGAGGTGTAGACGCCACGACGAGCCACGGCGAGTGGATCCGGTCGGTGGTTCGGTGAAGTCGAGGGTGGGGCGGGTAAGGGCGATGATGACGGCGTAGCCGGTGAGGATCAGCGCGTGGCTGACCAGTCGCCCGGTCTCGACCCTTCCGGCGGCGAGGTCGGAGGCGCTGAGCAGGGTCAGGGTGGCCACGAAGGCGGTGAGGATCGGCAGGACGCCGCTGGGACGGTTGCGGCGTAGGGCGGTCCACAGGAACGCGGCGCCGATGGCGATGTTCCAGGCCGCTGACTCGTGCCAGAGGTGGTCGGTGGCGGTGACTGGGGTGGCGTGGCCGTCATGCAGGAGGGTGTTCTGGCCGAAACCGCTGATCTGGACGAGTCCGAGTCCGAGTTGGATGGCGCCGAGTCCGGCGAGGAGTCCGCGCAGTGCCTGGGCGAGGCGGGCCCGACCGGGTCCCGGTGCGGTGTCGAGCACGCTGTCCGGCAGCGCGGGGATGTCCGTGGACAGCTCGGTACGGGCGAGTCGCGTGATGGCGGCGGCCGCCTGCCACCACCGTTGGCAGTCGTCGCACTCGGTCAGGTGTTGCTCGGCACGGTCGCGTTCGCCGGGCGCGTCTTCGCCGTCGAGCATGGCGGAGAGCATTTCTCGGTACAGGTCACACCTCACATTCCTATGGTCGGGTATCGGGCCGGGCCGGTTCCCCCTTAGGAGGGCAGACGTCCGGTTGTCGGGCGGGCTAGCGTTGCGGTCATGCCTCCCGGCCGTGTCGACGATGCCGCGATCACCCGTTTGGCGATGGCGGCGAAGGCCGGCGACAAGGAGGCCGCGACCGAGTTCATTCGGGCTACCCAGCACGGCGTGTACCGGTTTCTGGCGTACGTGGTCAATGCGCGGGAGGCCGAGGACCTGACACAGGAGACGTTTCTGCGGGCGATGGGTTCGCTGCGCCGGTTCGCCGGTCGGTCGGCGGCCCGGACCTGGCTGATGGCGATCGCCCGGCGGGTGGCCGTGGACCATGTACGAAGCGTGGTGCGCCGGCCCCGGGCCGCCGTGGTGGCGGACTGGCAGAGCAGCGTCGACTCGGTAGCCGTGGAGTCGGGCTTCGACGAGACGGTGGCGTTGACCCAGCTGCTGGACACGCTGCCGGCGGATCGGCGGGAGGCGTTCGTCGCTACCCAGGTATTGGGCCTGAGTTACGCGGAAGCGGCCGAGGTGTGTGACTGCCCGGTCGGCACCATTCGGTCCCGGGTGGCCCGGGCCCGTGCCGACCTGGCCGCGGCGATGACGGCCGACCCCGACGGCGACGACCGGCGGCACTTGCGCGCGATCGGCTGACCGCGGGAACTTTCCCCGCGAGCGCGGCGACCAGGATCGATGGAGGTCCGTGACGGTCGCGGCGGTACCCGCGGCCGTCCTCTACGAGGAGTGTGGGTATGCGCGCACGCGTTCTGACCGGCGCAGTCGTTGCCGTCCTGGCCGGGCTGGTAACCGCGATGGCGGTCGGTGCCGGTCCGGCATCGGCGCACGTGACGGTGAACCCGGGACAGGCCACCCAGGGCGGCTTTACGAAGCTGGCGTTCCGGGTGCCCAACGAAAGCGATACCGCCAGCACCACCAAGCTGGAAGTGACCATTCCCACCGAGGCGCCGATCGCGTTCATGTCGGTCCGGCCCGTCCCCGGCTGGACCGCGACGGTGGAGACCACGAAGCTGGCTACCCCGGTCAAGACGCACGATGGTGAGATCACCGAAGCCGTCTCGAAGATCATCTGGACGGCGGCCGGCGCCGACGCGGCCATAAAGGCCGGCCAGTTCCAGGAGTTCGAGGTGTCCGCCGGGCCGCTGCCGGAGGTGGACCAGATCATCTTCAAGGCGCTGCAGACGTACTCCGACGGTACGATCGTGCGGTGGATCGAGCCCCCGTCCACCGACGGGCAGGAGCCGGAGCACCCGGCCCCGGTGCTGAAACTGGCCAAGGCCCAGGCCGAGGCACCCAACGCCGTACCGGCCGCCAACACGACCGACACGACCGGCGAGGACGGGGACAGCCGTACCGGGTGGGCGCTGGGACTGGGCATCGCCGGCCTGGTCGCCGGCCTGGCGGGCCTGGCCGTCGCTCTGCTCGGTCGGCGTGCGCCCGGCTGAGCACGTGACCGTCGTGCGGTGTTGCGGATGAACGCCGGACTGCGGCGGCTGGCCGTGCTGGCCGCCGCGGTCGCGGTCGCGCTGGCGACACTGGGCGCACCGGCGCAGGCGCACCCGGCCGGCGTACAGCTGGCGGTCGACTATCTGACCCGGGTCGACGGGGTCACACCGGCGGTGCCCGAGGTGTCGGTGCGGTTCGTCGCCGACGGGTCCCGGCTGGAGCTGCGCAACGACACCGGCCAGGTGGTGGAGGTCGGCGGCTACGAGGGTGAGCCGATGCTGCAGATCCGTCCGGACGGGGTGTGGCGCAACGTGCGATCCCCGTCCTGGTACATCGACCTGCCGGCCAGCGCAGAGAAGGCGGCCGCGGATGCCAAGGGCGCCGCGCAATGGCAGCAGATCTCGGGCCGGCCGGTGGTGCGCTGGCACGACCACCGCACTGTGTGGCACGGCAGCCCACCACCACAGGTCCGCGCCGACCCCAGCCATCGCCACCGTGTCGTGGACTGGACGGTACCGCTGCGCGTCGCGGGCGGCTCGGCGCAGATCGCCGGCACAGTCGACTGGCTACCCCCGCCAAACGCCGGAACGTGGTGGACGGTCGTGCTGCTCCTCACCATCGCTATCGGCTGCCTCGGCCTGGTCCGTACCCCAGCATCCAGCCGGAGCGCATCGTCGACCCGACTCGCACTGGCCGCGATCGCGACCATCACCGGGCTGGTCGCCATCACGTTCGCCGTGTCGCTGGTCGTTGCCAATGCCGACCGAACACCCGGCGGTGTGGCTATCGCCGTCGCGGCCGAGACACTGCCGATCCTGACTGGACTGGTCCTGGTCTTGGCGGCCGTCCTTACCGTGGCGCAACGTGTCGCGGCCAACTTCGCCTTGGCACTTGCTGGCGTAGCCACAGCCGTTGCCGACGGGTTCGCCAGCGCGGCCGTGTTCAGCCACCCGGTACCGCCCATTCCCGCCGACGGACTGTGGGTCCGCATGGCCGAGGCCATCATCCTTGGCGGTGGGCTCGGTCTCGCCATCGCAGGAACCGCTCGGCTGTTCCGCGAGGCCCGGGAATCGGCCGCGTCTCAACGACCGGCCTGACACCGCGCGGCCCATGAGTCGAAGCTACGCGGTCGCGATGCGCGTCCAGGACAGGCCGTCGGTCGAGCGGTAGATCCCCTGTCCGTCGCCGGTGACGTAGCCCTTTCCGTCGAGGGCCAGCATGCCGTCGGAGACCGGTAGGTCGGCCGGCAGCCCGGGCCGGTCCGGGTACCTGGTGTAGCTGGTGCCGTTGTCCCGGCTGGCCCACACCTGCACGGTCCCGTCGACCGGCAGCGAGACGATGTGCGTACCGTCCGCGGCGATGTATCCGGGCGTCAACGTCGGTCGGGCCGCCGGCAGCGTGCCGTTGGTGTCGACTCGCGTCCAGGTGGCGCCCCCGTCGCCGGTGCGGTAGACGCTCGGCCGGTTCGGCGCATCGCTGTCCGACACCTGCATCGTCACGTACGCGGTACGGCCGTCGGCGCTGACCACCGGTCGCGGGTAGGACAGGTAGCCGCGGTGCGGAAAGTCGGCGAACGTGCGCACGGTCCACGTACGCCCGCGGTCGTGGCTGACCGCGATCGCCGGTGTCCCATCGGCGGTGGTACCGGCTACCCACAGGCCGGCGGTCCGGGCCACCTGGGCGAGGTGGCGTAGCTGCAGGCCGGGCTGGTTCTTCAACGGTCGGAAGGTTGTTCCGTCGCCGGCCGCGAGCCCTGCGCCGAGACCGCCGCTGAGCCAACCGCCGTCGGGTACCTCGGCTACCGGGTCGGTCGAGTGGACGACAGGACTCCAGGTCTTCCCGCCGTCCGTGCTCACGGACTCGTCCGGCGTACCGGTCGACGGGTTCCAGATCGACGCCGACAGCGTCTGCGGCCCGCGGGCGACCATCTCGGCCAGCGGCCCGCGGTACCGCTCCTGCCACGTGCGCCCGCCGTCGGTCGAGGCGAGCAGGCGCTGCGGGCAGTTGTCGTCCGCACATGGCGATACCTGCGCGTACAGGGTCGCGTCATCGACCAGCCGGACGTTGACGATGGTGCCGCCCAGGGATGCGGGAGCCCAGTCGATCGACCGGGAGGCAGATGCGGACGCGCTACCGGGGACCCGGTCGGGTTCGCCGGCCCGCTCCGGACGCATCACCGCAGCCACGCCGACCGTGGTCACCAGTACCACCGCGGTGGCGGCGCCGGCGCGCACCCACATGCGACGGCGGTACCGGCGCCGGCCGGCCGCGTACAGATCGGAAGCCTGCACCCGCGGCAGCGGGTGGTCGTCCCGCGCCACGTCGTGCAGTAGGTCCTCGAGCCGGTTCACAGCGACACCTCCTCGGGCGTCGTCACGTCCAGTAGGCGACGCAGTTTGGCCAGCCCTCGTGCGGTCTGGCTCTTGACCGTTCCCTCGGTACAGCCCAGTGCCGCGGCTACCGCGGCGACATCGAGGCCCTGGTAGTAGCGGAGCACCACCGCTGCCCGCTGGCGTGGCGGCAACTGCCGGAGAACCCCCGCGAACGCCTGCCGCCGGCTCACCACTTCCGCGTCGTCGCCGGCGGCCGGGGAGTCGGGAGGATCCGCGTACGGGCGTTCGCGGCGCCGCCACATCCGCCGGCTCTCCGCCAGGTACGCCCGCACCAGGCAGGTCCGGGTGTACGCGTCGAGCGCGGCCGGATCCCGTACCCGGTGCCAACTGGAGGCCACCCGGACGAAGGCCGTCTGCGCGAGGTCGTCCGCCCAGTGCCAGTCACCGCAGAGCAGGTACGCGGTCCGGCGGACGGTACGGTACCGCCCCTCGAAGTACGCGGCGAACCGCGTCTCGTCGTCGTAAGTCGCCATGACACCCCCTCTCACCGAACAGGTGCCGGCAAGTGTCGGGAATGGTTGCATCGCACGTCGTGTCCCGGACAGGTATCTGGTGGAGGACTCGCGGCACATGACAGCTAGAGACCATGCGTCCAGGGAAGGAAGTCACGTGACGAGTCCCGAGCGCCGCCACCGCGCCAAGGTCCTGCGACCTCAGGACGCCGTGCCCGCGGCAGACGGAGAGCCGGTCGAGAGTACCGCCTACCGCCACGACACCCTGCTCGTGTTCGGCAGGGACTGGGATTCGACGTTACACGGCCGCAAGTTCGGCGACTTCGTCACCGAGTCGTTGCGGCGAATCGGCATCGAGGTGGTTCCGCCGCTCGTCTTCCACGGCGAGTCCGAGGTCGGGCAGTTGTTGCACCTCGCGGACCAGCACCTGGAGTTCGGGCTACCCCGGCAGTTGTTCTTGCGGCCGATCGCGGACGTCCCGCCGACCCTCCCGCTCGATGCGTGGCGGGCGTTGCAGCACGTCCGGTACGCGGCCGGCCGCGCCGACGCCAACTCACAGCACGACACCAGCGGCTGGTTCCGCGAGCGGGCCGACCGCATCGCGCTCGAGCACGTGTTGTGGAGTGCCCTCGCACGCGGCGACGGGGAGATCTTCGGCCTGCCCGGTACGGAGGGCCACGGCGGCGGCGGCGGGGACCTCCTGAGCGACAACGACCCGGGGCGGGTACCCGTGCGCGTCCTCGTCGGACCACCGCCTCGGTCGGCCACCGCGCCGGCACGCCGTCCGGTGGTGGCCGTCCTCGACACCCCAGTCGGGCCGCACGACTGGCTGCCGATGAGGCACCCGGCGGCGGTGGCGACGGACTACGTCGTGGACGAGTCGCTGATGTCGTTCGTGCCGACGGCTGGCGTGGCCGGCGGCCGCGTCGTCGCGCCGCTGGTCGGGTCGCTGGACTCGCATGCCGGCCACGGCACGTACATCGCCGGCATCATCCGGCAGGTCGCCCCGGACGCGACGGTGCTGTCGATCCCGATCATGCACAACGACGGCCTCGTCGACGAGATGTCCCTCCAGTTGGCGCTAGGGCTGGTTCTCGGGCGGGTGGTGGCCGCGCAGGATCGGGGCGCCAAGGACTCGTTCGTCGACGTCGTGCTGCTGTCCCTCGGCTATTACTCGGCAACCCCGCACCTGCGGCCGCTGCTGTGGTGCATCCTCAACGCGCTCACCTGCCGAGGGGTCGCGATCGTCGCCTCGGCCGGCAACGACGCCACGGCGCGCAAGTGCTACCCGGCCGCCTGGGCGACCGACAAGCGCTGGGGAGGACCGCTGGCGATCTGCAGCGTCGGGGCGCTGAACCCGAACGGTACCCGGGCCATCTTCAGCAACCAGACCGACGACCGCGCGGGGCCCGACTGGGTGACCGCGTGGGAGCCCGGCGTGGCCATCGTCAGCACCTTCCCGAAGATGCGCGGCAGCCGCTCGGCGGCGCTGCAGAACACCGACTACGGGCGCGAGTCGTTCGACCCGGACGACTTCTCCCACGGGTTCGGCCTCTGGCGCGGCACATCGTTCGCCGCCGCGGTCAAGGCCGCCAAACTGGCACGAAGCCTGTTCGGCATGCCAGGGCTCGCGTCGGTCGATCACCGGTCGGCGGAGACCCGAATGCTGAAGCTGTTGACGACATGAGCAGAGTGGCGCGTACGGACGAGCCGGCCGACTTCGTGGGGCGACCGGCGCGACTTCTGATCCGGGCGCGCGCCGGGGACCGGTCGGCGATCTCCGAACTGGTCAGGCTGATGACGCCACTGGTCTGGAACGTCGTCCGGGCGCAGGGACTGGATCGCCCCACCGCGGAGGACGCGACCCAGAACGTCTGGCTGGACCTGCTCCGCGGCGGCGACGAGATCCGCTCACCGCAGGCGCTGACGCGGTGGCTGGTGACCGTGTCGCGACGGGAGGCCATACGTCTGCGGGACCAGCAGCGACGGTCGCAGCCGGTGGATCCGGTGACCCTGGACCTGCCCGACGAAGCCAACCTGATGGAAGAGCGGGTGTCCCAGGACGACCAGTACCGGCGGCTGTGGGCACACGTCCAACGGCTACCGCACCGGTGCCGGATGCTGTTGCGCATCGTCGCTTTCGTGGACCGGCCCGACTACGACATGGTCAGCCAGGAGTTGAAGATGCCGCGGGGGAGTATCGGCCCGACCCGCGGCCGGTGCCTGAACAAACTGAGGCTGCTCCTGGCCTCCGATCCCGGTTGGAGCCGTTGATGACGCATGGCCAACTCGACGACGAGGGCGCGGTACTCGACCTGCTGCGTGACATGTACGCGATGGCCGACCCGGCGCCGGACATGGCACCGCGCGTGCTGTTCGCGCTCGATCTCGACCGGATCGATGTCGAACTGGCGGCGGTATCCGAGGAGTTCGCCGGATCGCTCGGTGCCCGCGGCACAGAAGGCACCCGTACGATTACCTTCGACAGCAGCAGTCTTCGGGTCATCATCCTCGTACCGGGCAACGACAACTCGTTCCTGGACGGGTGGATCGAGCCGGCCGCCAGTCTGCGAATCGTGCTCGTGACACCGGATGCTCGCCTGCAGACGCGATCCGATGAAGGGGGGCGGTTCGCATTCGAGGCGGTTCTGGCGGGACAGATCCACCTGGAGATCCATCCGACGCCGGGCAGCGCCGTGCACCTCACCCGGCCCGTCGTGACTCAGCGGGTCGTCCTCTGAACCACCCGGGACCGCGGTTGACGTGACCGGACACGCCGGCGGCGGGCCGGTCCCGATCGCTGCGATCCGGCGCCTGCACGCGCTCGGCGTCCGATCCACTGCCGCCTACCAGCCCGCGACCGCCGTCCGGCACCTGAACGAGGCACTCGCGCTCCTCGATACCTCGCCCGCCCCGAACGACGCCTTACGCGGCCGGATCACGTTGAGCCTCGCCCACGCCGAAGCCGAGCTGGGGCACATCGCGACGGCACTGTCCCTGTTCGACCGGGCGGAACGGCTGTTGCCGGACATCGAATCCGGTGTGCTGTTCGGCCAGCGCGGGCTGCTGTTGCTGCGTACCGGGCGGCTCGCCGATGCCGTGCGGCAACTGGACCAGGCACTGGCGGTCCTGCCCGCCGGCAAGGAACCCGTGGAACGCGCCAAGGTTCTGCTCAACCGGTCCACGGCGTACCTCTTCCTCGGCAAGCTCCGGCTGGCCCGGGCCGATCTCGTGGAGTGCGAGCCGCTTGCCCGCAGCCACCAACTGAGCAGTATCGCCATCAAGGTCACGCAGAACCTCGGCTACCACGATCTCGCGGCAGGCAACATACCCGGGGCGCTCGCCCACCTGGACGATGCCGCGCGGCGGTGCGCCGACGAGCTGCCGTCGTACCTTCCCGTGATCATCTTGGACAAGGCACGCGCGCTGCTCACGGTCGGGCTGGCCGACGACGCCGACCGGGAGGCAGGGCACGCGCTGACCCTGCTGGCCCGTCAGCGGCTCACCGAGGAACGCGCCGAGACCGAGCTCGTCCGCGCGCAGGCCGCGCTCGTGGCCAACCGGCCCGATGCGGCACGGCGATGGGCCCGCCAGGCACAGCGCCGTTTCGCCCGTCGCGCCAACACGACATGGGCCAATCTGGCCGCGCTCACCGAGGTGCGTGCGGCGTTCGCCGCGGGCGCCGCGGCGCTGCCGCTCGCGCGCCGCAGCAGGGTGATCGCCGAGCGGCTCGCCGAGCACGGGCTTGCGGGGGACAGCCGCGTCGCCCTGCTGTTCGCCGCCCGCGCGTATGTCGCGGCCGGCGACACCGCGGCCGCGGACGACGTCGTACGCGGTCTGCGCCGGCTGCGTCCGGACGATCCGGTCGAGGTCCGCCTGCTGTGGTGGCTGACCAACGCCGAGCTCGCCCACCGCGGCAAGCGGCGGCGGCTGCGATCGCGCTACGTGGGTACCGGGCTCGCCTGGTTGCACCGGCACCGTAGCCTGCTCGGCAGCCTGGATCTGCAGACCGCGATCGCGGTACACGGTCGTGAGCTAGCCGGCCTCGCCGTGCGCACAGCCATCGACGACGGGCGTCCCGCCGCGGTCTTCTCGTGGACCGAACGCGCCCGCGCGCAGGCGTTCCGGCTCTGCCCGGTCACGCCACCGGCCGACCCGCGAACCGCACAGGCGCTGGAGGATCTGCGGCACGTGGACTACGCGCTGCGCGATGCCGAACTGCGCCGCGAACCGACCACGCGCCTGCGGGCCGACCGCGGCAAGCTGGAGCAGCGGATCCGCGAAGGCGCCTGGTTCCGCGGTGGGTACGCGGCAAGCGCCCCGATAGCCACGTTGGCGGCGACCCGGAAGGCGTTGGGCGACCGCGCCCTCGTCGCGTACCTCCGCGACGATGGGGACCTGGCGGCACTCGTGCTGACCGCACACCGTACCGAGTTGACGAACCTCGGACCGTACGGCCTGATCGCGGAGACCCACCGCCGCCTCCGCGTGGACCTCGACATGCTGGCCGACGAACGCGTGGTCGCCCGGACGGCCGACGCGATACTGACCAGTGCCCGCCGCCAGTCCGCTCGCCTGGCCCAGCAACTGATCGAGCCGGTGCTGCCCGTGATCGGCGACCGGGAGCTGGTCATCCTGCCGACCGGTGCGTTGCACGGAGTGCCGTGGCTGCAGTTGCCCGGGGCCCGCGGGCGGCCGGTCGTGGTCGCCCCGTCGGCCACCGCGTGGATCGCGGCCGACCAGCGCCGCCTCGATCCGAACGGCTCGTGCGCGGTACTGGTCGCCGGGCCGGGCATCGTCCAGGGAGAGCGGGAGCTGGCGTCCCTGGCTACCGTCTACCGGGACCCGACCGTACTGTCCGGTGTGGACGCGACGGTCCCGGCGACATTGCACTCGATGGACGGCGCGGGCCTCGTTCACATCGCGGCACACGGCCACCACCAACCGGACAACCCGCTGTTCTCCTCGCTGGAGCTGTCGGGTGGCCGACTCATGGGCTACGACCTCCAACAGGTTCACCGGCCACCGGCACACGTCATCCTGTCCGCCTGCGACGTGGGCCGATCCACCGTGCGGCACGGCGACGAGATGCTCGGACTGGTCGCGGCGATGTTGTATTTCGGATCGGCCACGGTCGTCGCCAGCCTGGTCCGGGTGGCGGATCCGGCGGTACCGGAGACGATGGCCCGGTACCACCGCGCCCTCGCCCGTGGGATGCCGCCCGCCCGGGCCATCGCCGAGGCGACCGTGCACGACATCGCGGCGCCCTTTGTCTGCTTCGGAGCAGGCTGACCCGCCGGCGTATCTGTGCTTCCCCGTCCGGCCACTTCGACTGGTGACCGCATCAGTGCGTCGAGGGGGAGTCCATGTCCAGAGAAGCCGCGATGCTCGAGTATCGCGCGCAAGCCCATGTGCTGTTGGCCCAGCAGCCGAACTACTTCGGAAACCTGCCGGAGTTCGGTGTCCCGCCGGTGGTGGAGATCGTCGGTGACACCTACTTCGAAGAAGCGACATGTGTCGCGTTCAATCCCGACACGGACGTGCTCGAGGCGACGGTCGAGGTCAAGCGTTCGACCGGCTACGGTGGCGATTCCTGCAGTCCCGGCTCGACCGAGTGGGTGCGTTTCTACATCTCGTACGACGACGGGGCGACGTGGGAAGATGTCGGATTGTCGTCGTTCAACGCACACGACATTCCCGACTCGACGGACTGTGCCCAGAGACCCGACAAGCCATTGACATACTCCGTCGCGCACCCGCTGGCCGACCCGAGACGACGCCGGTGCACGAGTCCGGTACTGCCCGTGGCGCGGGCGATCCTCTCCTGGCAGATCATGCCGCCGGCCGGCCAACCGGACTGGCAGCCGATCTGGGGCAATGCTCTCGACCACCACGTCCAGTTGCGTCCCCGGCCGCTGTTCGTTCGGGACTTCGTCGACATCATCGGCGTCAAGAAGTTGCCGCCGGAGTTCGAGACGCTGCTGCCGATGCCGTTGCCGCCGCCTCCGCCGCCGGTGTTCGACCTCGCGCTGGCCGCTGAGCAGGGTGCGCACGACGACGTACCGCCACATCGCTTCGCCGCGCCGCTGATCGCGGAGGCCAGCTCGCCGAAGGCCCTGTCCCAGTCACACATCCTGGGCAAGATGACCCAGTTCGAGAAGGCCAAGGTTGACTGGTCCAAGGCGGTCACGGCGTACTTCGACAACAACGGCGACACGACCTACGAAGGGCTGGACTGTCTCGGCCTGGACAGCAACCGTGATCTGCTCGTGGCCACGTTCTCGGTGCGGCAGCCCATCGGGTTCTCCAGCTTCCTGTGTGGCCCGGGCAGCACGGAGTACGTGGCGTTCTGGGTCGACTACGACAACACGTGCCAGTGGACCTACGCCGGTACGACGCACGTAGGCGTGTACAACTTCAACCCGCTGCCGCGCGACGGGCTGCACTACTGGGTGGCGGTACCGGCGCGGCTCGCCGAGCACTTCCACGGTTGCCAGGAGCCGAAGGTCGCTCGCGTCCGGGCGGTCCTGTCGTGGTCGAGCCCACCGTCCACAACGGACCCGTACCAGATGCCCCGCTGGGGCAACGCGATCGAGGCGCACGTCGAGGTCGTCGCGCGGCGACCGGTCTCCCAGGGTCCGGAGATCGACATCATCGGCGGTATCCCGATCGGACAGATCGACACCGCCGCCTCCGGCATGACCTGGCCCGGCGCACAGTTCGCGCAATGGGGATCACCGGCCGACCCCTGGCTACCGCTGCGCCAGTGCCCGTTCGGCGGGAACATCATGGTCAACGCCGACGTGCCCGAGTCGCACCACCTCGCCGGTCGGAGGTACCGGTTGCTGTGGCGCCCGGCCGGCAGTGCGCTGGTGGGGAACCCGGTCACGGACCAGTTCGTAACCTCCGACGGGCTCACCGTCACGACCCGTACGCCGGACCCGGTGACCGGCCTGGTCCCGTACCTGGCGCCCAGCCAGAACGTCTTCAACGTGCTGGGTTCCTGGCGTACCCGCAACGTCGCCGTCGACAGCCGGTACGAGATCCGGCTGGAGATGACCGACGCGGGCGGTACGCCGATCGGCAGCACCG
Source organism: Micromonosporaceae bacterium (assembly GCA_035650075.1). GTDB lineage: Bacteria > Actinomycetota > Actinomycetes > Mycobacteriales > Micromonosporaceae > DASSUC01. The sequence goes on from DASRII010000261.1 coordinate 18,459, forward strand.
CGTGGTTCACCGTGCTCGTCGACAACACCGCGCCGCACGCCGACATCGCCCTCACCACCGGGACGCCGTGCAACAAGGCGACCCCCGGCGACGTCGTCACCGGTACCTTCGAGGCCACCGATGTGCACTTCGGAGCGCTCAGCATGAACACTCTTCCGGCGAGCCTCAGCCCGCCCGCTCCGGACACCACGCCGAGCGTCACGACGACCCAGGTTCCGTCGGGCACCTGGGAGTTGCCGACCGACGGCGGCTGGGCCCAGTGCGGATACGTCGTACAGCTGCATGTGTGGGACCGGACGATCGTCGACAGCATGCCGATTCTGCACAACTACGGATACGACGACGTGGGATTCTGCCTGGGCCTGTGAACCTACGATAGGTCCGTGAACCTGTACCAGGGGCTGTGTGCCGCAACCTGGGACCTGTGGCGCGATGACACCGCGGGGTGGAGTGACCGCTTCTTCTACCGCGGTGTCATCGCGCAGTTCGGCGAGCCGGTGCTCGACCTCGGGTGCGGTACCGGTCGGCTGATCCTCGACTACCTCGGCGAGGGTGTCGACATCGACGGCGTCGACAACGCGCCGGAGATGCTCGCGATCTGCCGGTCCAAGGCAGACCAGGCCGGCCTCGAGCCGAACCTGTACCAGCAGGACCTCGAGCGGCTCGACCTGCCGCGCCGGTACCGGACGGTGCTCGGCCCGTCCGGCGTGCTGCAGCTCGTCACCGACCCGGATGCGGCGGACAACTGCGTACGGCGAATCTTCGAGCACCTGCTGCCCGGCGGCGCCCTCGTCGCGTCGTTCTCCTTCGAATGGAAGCCCGGTAGCCCGCTCCAGACCGGATGGGAGGAGCTGTTCACCAGGCGGCGCCCGAGCGACGGCGCCGTGATCCGCGCATGGACCCGCGAGTGGTACGAGCCCGCGGCGCGGCTGTGGCATGTGGAGCAGCGCTTCGACGTCGAAGTCGACGGTGTCGTCGTCGAGTCGGAGCTGCACCGGCGCTCGCCCGAGGGCCGGTGGTACAGCCAGGCCCAGGCGGCCGAGCTGTTCGCGCAGGCCGGGTTCGCCGACATCGAGGTGTGCCACGGGTTCACCCGGTCCCCGGCCACCCCGGACGACCGCATCTTCTGCGTGCTCGGTGTCCGCCCCGGCTAGCGAGAGAACCGCATCGCGCCGTCGTCGATCCGGCCGTGCCGCAGCTTCACCACATCGTG
>DASRII010000262.1:0-10677 GCA_035650075.1 Micromonosporaceae bacterium
TGCCGGCCGAGCCGAACATCTCCGGGGTCAGCTTCGGCAGGACGCCGGTGGACGGGCCGGCAACCTCGTCGACCGCGGCCTCGAGCGCCAGCGCGCCGGCCAGGATGCTGCCCTCGGCCACCACCAGCTCCGGCTGCTCCAGCACCACCGGCGGCTCCCCCAGCTCGCGGTGCAGCAGCGTCGCCAGCAACGGAATCCGGCTCGAGCCGCCGACCAGGAACACGCCGGCCAGCCGACCCGGCGCCAGGTTCGACCAGCGGATGAGACCCTGCGTCACGCGTACCGTCTGCTCCAGCAGCGGCTTCGCGAGCGTCTCCAGTTCCTCGCGGGTCAGGTGTACCTCGAGGTCGGCCAACGGTACGACGAGGTCGGCGGTCGGGTTACGGGACAGCCGTTCCTTGGCCGCCCTGACGTCGTCCCACAGCAGCCGCTTCGCCCGCCGTTCCTCCACAGTGGACGGAGTGGAGAGCCGGGCCCACGCCTCCGGCGCCCGGGGTGCGTACAGCTGCTCGAGGTGAGCGATGATCGCCGCGTCGATGTCGAGCCCGCCGATGTCGTCGCGCCCGTCGATGGCCAGCACATCGAACCCGGACGAGGTACGCGCCACGACGCTCGCGTCGAATGTGCCCGCGCCGAAATCGTGTACCACCACGACCGAACCGATAGGCACGTCGCGGCCGAGCGACTGGGCGAAGTACGTCGCGGCGGCCACCGGTTCGGCCACGAGCCGCACGTCGGTCAGGCCCGCCCGGCCCGCCGCCTCGGTCAGCGCCTGCCGCCGTGGGCCGCCCCACACCGCCGGGCAGGTCAGGGTCGCGCTCGGTACCTCCGTGGCTCCGGTCGCGCGCTGGCGTTCGGAGATCACCCGGCCGAGCACGGCCTGGATCAGATCGGCGACCGGCAGCTCGCGGTCGCCGAGCAGCACGGTGCCGTCGTCGATTCGCCGCTTCGGGTTGGGCTCGAACCGGGCCGGGTCGAGGCGGGAGCTCTGCACCGCGTCCCGCCCCACGACCAGCGCGCCGGTCGGCTCGGCGTACACCGACGACGGCAGCAACGGCGAGCCCTCGAACAGCAGCGGTTGGGTCCGGCCGTCCGACCGGCGCATCACGGCCACCGTGTTCGAGGTACCGAAGTCGATACCGAGCTCGCCCCCAGGCATGGCGCCGAGTTTAGTTTCTTGGTTTTGATCTGCGCCTACCGAAGGTCCAGGCGCCTGGGTCAACACAGTCTACGACCGCTACCGACCGGTGAACCTGGGCTGTCGCTTCTCGACGAACGCCGCCATGCCTTCGACCTTGTCCTCGGTCGCGAACAGCGCGGAGAACAGCTGGGTCTCCCAAGCCAGGCCCGCGGCGAGGTCGCGGTCCAGGCCACCGTCGATCGCGAGCTTCGCCGCGCGGAGGGCGTGCGCGGGACCGGTCAGGTACGGCCGTACGAGCGACACCGCCGCCTCGTACAGCTCACCGGACTCGACCACCTGGTCGGCGAGCCCGATCCGCAGTGCCTCGTCGGCGTCGACCATCCGGCCGGAGAAGATGATGTCCTTGGCCCGCGCCGGCCCGACGAGACGAGCCAACCGCTGCGTACCGCCGGCACCGGGAATGACGCCGAGCTTGATCTCGGGCTGGCCGAACTTCGCGTCCGCCGCGGCGATCCGCCAGTCGCAGCACAGCGCCAGCTCGCAGCCGCCACCGAGGGCGTAGCCGGCCACGGCCGCCACCACGGGCTTCGGGATGCGAGCGATCGAGTCGAAGGCGCTCGACAGCGCGCCGGCGCGGGCGGCCATGTCGGCGTACGACATGTTAGCCATCTCCTTGATGTCCGCACCCGCGGCAAAGACCTTCTCCCCGCCGTACACGATGATCGCCCTGACCTCGTCATCGGCGGTGGCCGCGTGCGCGGCGGCGCGCAACTCCTCCTGCACCTGCGCGTTGAGGGCGTTCATCGGCGGGCGATCCAACCGGATCGTGCCGATTCCGTCCTTGCTCTCCAGGCGGACGAAGTCGCCCATGCCGGCCTCCTCACCTCTGCTGTGGCTTGCTCGGCGAGCCTACGCTCGGCATCGGTGACCACTTACTACCGGGATGACCGGATACAGATCACCTCGTCCGCCCTCTACATCGACGGCGAGACGTACCTGCTCGGTGACCTGATGTACGTGTGGCACCAGCGCGGCGCCGCCGACCTGGTCGCGACGACCCGCCGGATCTCGCGGTGGGTGTTGTTCCTGGCCGCCGGTCTGATCGGGCTGGCCTGCGCGGCGAAGACGCCGGCCCTGCTGCGCCTCGGGATAGGTGGCCCGGATCTGCTCACCCGGATCGCCGTCGTGATCGCGGCGTCGTTCGCGGCGCTGGCCATCGGCTGGCCGGTGGTCGAGCTCGTGCTCAGCGGGCTGGACCACGTTCATCTGCGCGGGGTCCACGTCCAGGAAATCTGGGCAGACTGGCGTGGCCACGACATCCTGCTCCTGCGCAGCTCGGACCAGCTGCGATTCGGTCAGATCTATCGGGCGCTTCAGCGAGCGATGGAGCACCGCGCCGACTAGATTTGTGCGCGATGATCACGTTCTATGCCGACGACTCGGTGCGGATCACCTCCGCCGCCGTCCAGGTGGGTGAGGTGTCGTACCCGCTCGGCGAGCTGGCGGTCGTCTGGCACCGACGGGGCCGGGCCGCTCCCGGACGGCTGCGCCGGGCGCTGCTGCAGCGCGGCGCCCTCGGGCTGCTGCCGCTCGTGCCGCTCGGGCTGGGGATCGTGGTGGTCTCGGTCGCGCTGCGGCTCGATACCGCGCCGGTCAACCGGATCGCGTTGCTCGTGCTGGGCCTGCTGCTCGGGCTGCTGACCTGGCCGTCGCTGGACCTGGCCCTGGGCAAGGTCGACAAGACGTACGACGAGGGCACCAAGGTGCACGAGATCTGGGCCCGCTTCCGGGGGGCCGATGTGTTGCTCCTGCGCACGGGCAACGCGCTGCGGTTCGGTCGGGTGTACCGGGCTCTGCAGCGGGCGCTAGAGACCGCCACCCGTCGAGGCTGACCCGGGGTCGCGGATCCGTCGCAACGGCAGCAGCAGGAGCATGAAGGCGACCGCCGCCCCGGCCGAGATCCAGATACTCGATCGGGCGCCGAACGCCTCGGCCAGCACACCGCCGAGCAACGCGCCGACCGGGATGCCGGCGAACACCAGTTGCCGGGTGGTCGCCCCGATCCGGCCGAGCAGTTCGTCCGGGCTGAGCTTGGCCCGCAAGGTCGTCGACAGCACGTTGAGTACGCCGGCTCCGAGACCGGACAGCGCCATCGCCACCGCCCAGCCACCGACGACCATCCACAGTGGACCTTCGATGGCCGGGATCAGCAGGATCGGCCCCATCGTGAACAGGCCGGCCGTGACGATCACGGGGCCGTAGCCGTACCGGGTGGCGAGCCGTGGGGCGACGAGCGCCGCCATCATCGCCGTGCCGCCGCCGATCGCGAGGACCAGGCCCCACCAGCCGGAGCCGACGCCCCGGTCGCGGATCGCGTACAGCACGAACGCGGTCGAGAACGCCTGCCAGGCCAGGTTCGTCAGCATCAGCGCGAACGCGATGGTGCGGAGCGTCCTGGTGCGCCAGACGAACTCGAGCCCTTCCACGATCTCCCGGCCGAGGTGGCGTCGGGTGGCGCGATCGGGTACCGGCTCGCGGCGCCGGATCGCGCCGAGCGTCAGGGTGGATACGACGTACGAGGCGGCGTCGGCCAGGACAGCCAGCGGCGGGCCCAGTGCCTGCACGAGGAGTCCGGCGATCCCGGTACCGCCGAGGTCGGCGCCGGCCCGGGCCGACTCGATGCCGGAGTTGGCCTGCAGCAAGCGATCCCGGCCGACGAACGCGGGTAGGTAGGCCAGCTCCGCGACCTGGAAGACCACCTCGCACACCCCGCTCACGAGGGCGATCGCGCACAGGATCGGCAGGGTCAGCGCGTCGAGGGCCCAGAGCACGGGTACGAGACCGAGCAGCACGGCCCGGATCGCGTTGCAGCCGAGCAGGATCGGGCGCTTGCGGTGCCGGTCGACGTACGCCCCGGCGAGCATCGGCAACCCGACGAACGGCAGCCAGACGCACGCCCCGAGCACACCGAGGCCGAGCGGGCTGGCCTCCAGCGTGAGCACAGCGAGCAGCGGAAGCGCGACCCGGGTCACCGCCGAACCGGTCAGCGATACCGCCTGGCCGCTCCAGAAGAGGACGAAGTCCCTGTCCCGTACCAGCGACGGCGCCACCCGTTCGTCGATCACGTGGTTATGCCTACGGCACGGCCGCGCGCGGGGTCAACCGCGATACCAGTCATCCGGTCGCGGCCGCCGGACGTACTGCTGTTCATGAGTAGCGATTCCCGCCGGCGCGGCCGGCTCGTAGTTGCCATCCTGACCTGCGTCGGCGTTGTCGCCGGCGCCGTGGCGATCGCGGCGTACATCGCCACCGTCGGCCCAGCCAGCGGGCGCGGCGTCAACCCAGTGTCCCTTGTGGACCCCGTCGTCACCGCGGCGCCATCGGAGCCGGCCTGCGCCGAATGCGCGTGCCAGCTCGGAGATGAGCCGCTCAACGTGCTCTCCGGGTACAGCCTCACGGCGGCAGAGCGTACGGACTACATCAAGTACACGTTCTTCGTGACCAGGGACAAGGACGGCGTCAAGGTAGTCGACTTCGGAGACGACGCGATGTACCCACAAATGATCACCGAACCGACGGTCGTGGCCGACAAGGTCCGGTGTCAGGTCGTCTCGTTCGTGAGCTCGTTCCAGATGAAGTGCGGTGACCAGAAGAACCGGCTCGCCGTCCAGGGCGGGGCCAAGCAGAACCCCTCGATCCGGCCGTTCGATCCCAATCCCTTGAAGGTCCCCGACAACTTCGGCGGCACGGTGTACAAATACCAGTTCGAGCTGCGACCCGAGCTGAAGCTCAACGAGAAGGTGTTCGTCGAGATCGTCTGCGCCTACACGCACTGATCCGCGTCAGACCGCGCGGGCGGTGAACCGGCCGTCCGCGTGGTCGACCTTCAGCGGCAAGCCGAACGTCTTCGACAGGTTGTCTCCGGTGACCGTCTGGACCAACAGCCCGGACGCCACTATCGAGCCCTCGCGCAGCAGCAGCGCATGCGTGAAGCCCGGCGGGATCTCCTCGACGTGGTGCGTGACGAGAACCAGCGCCGGAGCATCCGGGTCGTACGCCAACTCGGCCAGCCGCTGCACGAGATCCTCCCGGCCACCGAGGTCCAGCCCGGCGGCCGGCTCGTCGAACAGCAACAGTTCCGGGTCGACCATCAACGCGCGGGCGATCTGCACCCGCTTCCGCTCGCCCTCGGACAGCGTGCCGTACGGGCGGTCGGCCAACTGCGCCACGCCCATCTGGTCGAGCAGGGCACGGGCCCGGATCTCGTCCACGGGGTCGTACCGCTCCCGGAACCGGCCCACCACCGCCCACGAGGCCGTGATCACGACATTGTGGACAGTCTCGTCGGCGGGGATCCGGTCGGCGAGGGCCATCGTCGCCAGGCCGACCCGGGTCCGCAGCTCGTTGACGTCGGTCCGGCCGAGCCGCTCGCCGAGCACGTGGACGGTACCGGCCGTCGGGTGCAGGCGCCCCGCGGCAAGGTTGAGCAACGTGGTCTTGCCCGCCCCGTTCGGCCCCAGAACCACCCAGCGCTCGTCCAGCTCTACCCGCCACGAGACATCGCGGATCAGATAGGTACTCCCCCGCCGGATGGAAACGTTGTCCACCGCGATTACCAGATCCGGATCCACAGGCACGGGCTCAATCCAACCACGGGAGGTCGGCCAAAATGATCTAACACTGCCCCCCGCGATTGGGGGATACGCCGTATGGTGGCGTCCCGTGACAGCAGTCTTGGAGATACAGGGGCTCCGTAAGACGTACCGCAGGCGTTGGCGCGCCGCGCGGCAGGCGCTGGACGGGTTCGACATGGTGGTCGAGGCCGGGCAGGTGCACGGCTTCCTCGGCCCGAACGGCTCGGGGAAGACCACCACACTGCGTACGCTGCTCGGGCTGGTACGCCCGAACGGCGGCAGGATGCGGCTGCTCGGCTACGAGCTGCCGGCCCACCTGCCCGAGGTGGCGGGACGGGTGGGCGCGATCGTCGAGAGCCCGCAGTTCTTCGGCAACTTCTCCGGCCGCCGTACGTTGAATCTCCTCGCCACCGCCGGCGGCGTACCGAAGTCCCGGGTCACCGAGGTGCTGGAGCTCGTCGGGCTGCGGGACCGCGCCGGCGAGCGGGTCAAGACGTACTCCCTGGGTATGAAACAACGCCTGGCGGTGGCCTCGGCGTTGCTGAAGGCGCCCGAGCTGCTGATCCTGGACGAGCCGGCCAACGGCCTGGACCCGGCCGGTATCCGCGAGATGCGCGACATGATGCGCGGCCTCGCCGCGTCCGGCGTGACCGTGGTGCTGTCGAGCCACATCCTGAACGAGGTGCAACTGATCTGTGACTCAGTGACGATCATCTCGCGGGGTCGGCGGGTGGCGGCCGGCCCGGTCTCCCAGGTCATCGCCGCGCAGGACCAGGGCGAGTGGCGGGTCCGGGTGGCCGACCACGTGAAGGCGGCGGCCATCGTGGCGGAGTCCGGCCTGTCCGTCACGGTCAACGACGACCACTTCGTGGTCCGCAACCTCACCGAGCCGGCGCAGGTGACCCGGACGCTGGCCGCGCACGAGCTGTGGGTGTCCGAGCTGACGCCGTTGACGCCGGACCTCGAGAGCGTGTTCCTCGAGCTGACCGGGACGACACCGGAGTCGGGTCACCACCGGCAGGTAGACGAGGCGGTACAGGTATGAGACTGGTACGAGCCGAGTGGAGCCGCTTCTTCGCGCGCCGCTTCACCCGCATCATGGTCGTCGTCGTGCTCGGCATCCTCGGCCTGATCCTGATCGGCGTGGGCGCAAGCTCGCACCAGCCGAACCCGGCGGTGATCGCCCAGGCCGAGGCGCAGGCCGCTGAGGTACGGACCCAGGTCACGGCGATGCGCGCCCAGTGTGAGGAGGAGCAGCGCAACCCGGGTGCGGTGGACCCCAACCAGAAGCAGTTCGGGCAGCTGCCGCCCGGCGTGACCTGCGCACAGATCTTCGACCCGGCGCAGGTACGCCCCGAGGACTTCATGCCGCACGTGTTCAGCTTCGCCGACGAGGCACCGGACCTGCTGAAGGCCTTCGGAGGCGTACTCACGCTGTTCGCGTTCGCGGTAGGCGCGTCGTTCATCGGCGCCGAGTGGAGCTCCGGTGGCGTCATGAACCAGCTGCTCTGGCGCCCTCGTCGGTTGCGTCTGGTGACCGGGAAGCTCGGTACCCTCCTCGTCGCGATCGCCACGACGACCATCGCTTTGATGGGAGTCTGGATCGCGGCGCTCTGGGGGTTGGCCACCCTGCGCGGTCGGATGGGTGAGGTCACCTCCGGCGTGTCCCAGTCGATGGGGCTGACCGGTCTGCGGGCGCTCGCGTTGGTGTTGGCCGCGGGCGCGATCGGCTTCGCGGTCGCATCGCTGGGCCGCAACACCGCCACCGCGATGGGCCTGGCCGTCGGGTACGTGATCGTGCTCGAGATCGGTACCCGGATCGTCCTCGAAGTCGCCGAGGTGATCAAGCCGGAGAAGTGGTTCCTGTCCACCTACGCGATGGCCTGGCTGAACCAGCGGGTGATCTTCACCGAGTGGCGGCACTGCCGGTACGACACGACCGGCAACTGCCAGTCGTACGACTGGGCCATCGACATGAAACAGGCGTCGATCGTCTTCGGGTCCATCCTGCTGGTGTCGGTCTTCGCCGCGTTCCTGGCCTTCCGCCAGCGCGACGTTACCTAGAGGGTCCGTCAATAGGACTGGTGGGGCTGCGTCGCGCCCTAACGCTTCGGCTGGCTGCGTTGTCCTCGTCGGCAATGCAACACCGGCATTGCCTCCTCGTCCGCCTTGCCATCCTCGGTCAGGCCACGCCTCGCCTCCACCGCCCTATTGACGGACCCTCTTAAACCGTCGAGCCGAAGACCTCCTCCCGGACCGCGTCCAGCCCGGTCAGCAACGCGCCGTGCAGGACCGGTTCCGGGTCGGCGCTGGTCGCCACGACCCGCGGGGACACCGGCGAGATCGCGGCGACCTCGTGCTGGACCCGGCCGGCGAGCGCGGTACCGCCGGCCTGCCCGACATCGCCGGCGAGCACCACGAGCGCCGGGTCGAGGACCACGCAGACGGATGCCACACCGAGCGCCAGGCGGCGGGCCAGCTCGTCGAGCACCGGGCCGCCACGGGTGCCCGCCGCGACGGCAGCGCGTACCGCATCGGCCCCGGTCGCGGCCCGGAAACCGTGCTCGCGCGCCACGGCCTTGGCGGCCTCGGCGCTCGCGATGGCCTGGAACGCCCCCTTGCCGCGGCGGGTGATCTCGCGCGCGATCGGCGCGCCCGGCACCGGCAGGTAGCCGATCTCGCCCGCGCCGCCGGACGTGCCGCGGTGCAGCCGGCCACCGAGGACGACCGCGAGTCCCACGCCTCGGGATATCCAGATGAGCACGAAGTCCGGTACGCCCTGAGCCGCCCCGGTGTGCGCCTCGGCCACAGCGGCCAGGTTGACGTCGTTCTCCAGGACGACCGGCACGTGCAGGTCCTCCCGCAGCGCGGCGAGCAGACCCCGCTGCCACCGCGGCAGGTCGACCGCGAAGGCGAGATCCCCGGTAGTCGGGTCGACCAGACCCGGGGTACCGAGGACGACCCGGCGCACCGTGGCCAGATCGGTGTGGGCGCTGGTGGCGGCCTGCACCACCGCGTTGTGCATCACGCCCACGGGGTCGTCGGTGTCCTGAGTGGACTGTTCCACCCGGCTGACCACGTTGCCCGTGATGTCCGCACAGGCGGCGACCACCAGGTCCGGGCCGACGTCGACGCCGACCACGTGCGCGCTGCTCGGCACGACCGCGTACAGCTGTGCGTTCGGCCCCCGCCCACCGGCCAGCTCGCCGACGCGGGTGACCAGCCCCCGCTCCTCCAGCCGTTCCACGAGCTGGGATGCGGTTACCTTTGACAGGCCAGTGAGTTCGCCGAGCTGGGCGCGGGTCAGCGGACCGCGATCGAGCAGCAGCTCGAGGGCGGCGCGGTCGTTGAGCGCACGCAGCAAACGCGGCGTGCCGGGCTGGCGGGCAGAAGTCATGTGGGCGTACCTCTAGTAATTAGGAAAGTTTCCTATTAGATTAGTCTCCCTTAACGACATTCGGAGCGTACGGCCTGGCTACCCGATAGGTCGTCACGCAACACGACAGGCTGTCGCGAACGAAAGGGTGGGGCTGTGACAACGGATCCAGGGCTTCGCCGACTCGCGCTGGGCACTTTGCTCGCCGCGTTTCCGGGGCACGAGGCACCGCCATGGGCGATTGACCTGATCGATGATGGATTGGCCGGGTACACCCTGTTCGGGTACAACATCGCTGATGCGGTTCAGCTGTCGGCGCTGACAGCCAGCCTGCGGGCCGCCCGGCCGGATGTGCTGCTCGCTACCGACGAAGAGGGCGGCGACGTGACCCGGCTGGCGCACACGACCGGCAGCCCGTACCCGGGCAACGCCGCTCTCGGTGCGGTCGGTGACCTGACCGTCACGCGTCGCGTGTACCGCGCGATCGGTGGGGATCTGGCGGCTGTCGGCATCAACGTCAACCTCGCACCCACCATCGACGTGAACACCGCCGACGACAACCCGATCGTCGGTACCCGCTCGTTCGGCTCCGCACCGACCCTCGTCGCCGCGCACGCGGCGGCCGCGGTGGTGGGCCTGCAGCAGGCCGGCATCGCGGCGTGCGCCAAGCACTTCCCGGGGCACGGCGCCACGGTTACCGACTCACACCTCGAGCTGCCGGTCGTCGACGTGTCCCTCGACGAGCTGCACGCCCGCGACCTGCCGCCGTTCGCGGCCGCGGTCGGCGCGGACGCGAAGGCCATCATGACCGCACACATCCGGGTACCGGCGTTGACCGGCGACGCACCGGCCACCTTCAGTCGCCACGCCCTGGTCGACCTGCTGCGCCTGCAACTCGGCTTCACCGGTGTCGTCGTCTCCGACGCGCTGGAGATGAAGGGCGCGGCCGCTACCGCCGGCGGGATCCCGCCGGGGGCCGTGCGCTCTCTCGCCGCAGGCGCCGACCTGCTGCTCATCGGCGCGCAGGTGGATCACGCGCTGATCGAGGACACCGCCGCCGGCATCGCCGGCGCGCTGCGCGACGGGCGGCTCGCGCTCGCCCGGGTCGAGGACGCCGTCGCACGCAACCGGGCGCTCGCCGCCTGGACGCTCGGCCGGTCGCTGGAGACGCCCGATCCGGATCTCGGGTACGCCGCTGCCCGGCGCGCGGTCCGCATCGAGGGCTCGGTCGAGGGCTCGGGTACGGCGCTGGTCGTGCACGTGGAGTCCGGGTACTCGATCGCGGAGGGCAAGGTGCCGTGGGGCCTCGGGCCGCACCTGTCCGGTACGGTCAGCCAGCTCTGGGTCGACTCTGCCGTGTCTACTGTGGACGCTCTGCGGAGGGCCGCGGAGGGCCGGCCGATCGTCCTGGTCGGTCGGCATCTGCACCGCGCCGCGGCCACCCGTGCTCTCGTGGAGAACCTGGCCAAGGTCCACCCGGTCGTGGTCGTCGAGATGGGCTGGCCGTCGAGCTGGCGACCGGCCGG
>DASRII010000263.1:0-6223 GCA_035650075.1 Micromonosporaceae bacterium
GCTGCCGGGTGCGCGCCACCAGCCGCCGTTCGTGTCCGCAGGCATCCCGCAGGCCAGCGGGTTGGGCGTCCGGCTCGTCCGTGGTGACATCAGCGGCCGGCGCCGATGGCGCGAATTCCGCAGGCGGGGCCGGTGCTTGTATTGCTGCGGCGCGCACGCACGCGTGATGCGCGGCGACGGTCTTGTCGACCGCCTCGCCGAGGTTGTGCCAGACGTGCCAACGATCAGCCACCTGGGTCGCCTGCGGCGCCCCGCAGCGGGCGCCGTGAGCTTCCCCCGGTTTGCCGGAGACTTGATTATCTGGATGGGTCCGGCTCGGGGTGGATGGTAGCGGGGTCGTTGCTTCGGTGCCAGGCATCTTCGTACTCGTCGGGTGAGAGCCCGTCGAGTCCCTCTTGGATGCGGCGCGGGTTGTACCAGCCGTCGATGTAGCGCAGCAGGGCTGCTTCAGCCTCGGCGCGGGTGGCGAACTGGGTGCCGGCCCAGTACATCAGCTCGACCTTGATGGTTGACCATAGATTCTCGGCCAGCGCGTTGTCGAACGAGTCCCCGACGCTGCCGGTGGACGGGGCGATGCCGGCGTCGTGCAGGCGTTGGGTGAACCGCAAAGCCGTGTACTGGCAGCCCTTGTCGCTGTGATGTACCAACTGTCCATCGTGGACGTTACGGGAACGCAGAGCGTGGTTCAGGGCGGTCAGAACGAGCTCGGTGTCCGCGCGGGTGTCGGTGGCCCAGCCGACGACCTTGTTGGAGAACGCATCCCGCACGCTGGCCAGCCACAGCACCCCTTGGCCGGTCGGGATCCGGGTCAGGTCGGCCACCCACAACCGGTTCGGCGCGGTGGCGGTGAAGTCCCGCTCGACCAGGTCGGGCGCGGCGACATGGCGCGGGTTCTGCTTCGTGGAGCCGCCCTTCCAGCCCTTGCGCAGGAACGCGCCGCGCAGCCCGTGGCTGCGCATGAGCCGCTCGATCCGCTTGCGGCCGCACCGCACCCCCTGGCGGCGCAGGGCCAGCCACACCCGCGGCGAGCCGTACGTGCCGGCGTACTCATGCGACGTGCGGATCTTGACGATCATCTCCAGCAACTCGGAGTCCTGCAGCTGCCGGGCACTCGGCGTCGACTGGCGGGCCCGCCAGTCGTAGTAGGTCGAGGCCGGGATGCCTAGGACCCGCAGCACGAGATCGACCGGGAAGTCATGGGCGTCAACGAAGCTCACCGCGCAGAACAACCTCGCCAGCGCCCACCGGACCGCGGGGCAGATCGACACGGCGATCACGCTGCACCAGGAGCATGTCCTCGACTGCATGCGGGTCCACGGACCGACCCATCCCGAGACCCTGAGATCGCGGAGCAATCTCGCCGCCATCTATAGACATGCGGGGCGGGTCGACGAGGCCATCACGGTGGGGGACCAGATCGTTACCGACTGAACGGCCACCGCCATCTGCACGTTCACCGCCGCCATCGTATAAGCGAGCACGTCGTGGACCTCCCGGGCGATCCGCAGCCGCTCCTACTGGACGCTCCGGTGCGCCTGCTGTTCCTGCTCGGCGGCGGCCCGCGCCGCCCGCGCGGCGTACTCGTCCAGCAGCTCCCGCCGCCCCCGCACCACCTCGCCCAGCAGCAACGCGGCCACCGGCCACAGCATCTCCGCCACCGGCGCGCTGGACCGATCCCCGGCAACCCCACGCCAGCCCGGCCGACCAGGTCACCGCCACCACGCCGAGGAGCACGCTGCGGCGCCGGCCACCCTGCGGCGCCGGCCACCCTGCGCCGCCACCGTGTACAACGCCACCAGCGACGGCAGGTTCAGTAGCTCACCGCGGTGGCCCAACAGGCACCAGCTCGTCGGGGCGGCCCCACACGCCGCCGCCACCACCAGCGGCCAGCGGCGGCGCACCGGCAGCGCCGCCACCGACACCACCGCCAGCAGGTAGGTGAGCGCATCCGCCTCCCAGGTGCCCGGTGCGTTCCACCACGCGTCCATCCCGGTCACGACCGCCACCACCCGCGGCGACCGGCACATCCACCGGCCACCGCACACCACCGTCGGCGATCTTCACCAGTTCACCGTACGAGGCGGCGCGCGACCCGACGTACCCAGCGCAGTAGCGCCGCCCAGCCGCACCGCGACATGGCGACCGAACGCGGCAATGCCGTGCAGGTCGGCGTTGCCGGGACGGCCGGCAAGCCCGTCGGCCACGGTCATACCGTCGGCGCCGACGGCGAAGGAGAACACCAGTTGCGGAATGTGCGGCCCCGACCGGCTGCCCCTCGGGCACCGGGGCGTAGAAGGTGATGGCCTATACGACCGGTGCCGGCAGTCCGGCCGGCGTGCCGGGGCGCAGCTGGGTACGCGCGACCGGCAGCCGATGGCGCCCAGCGCGTCGAGCACGTGCTGGCGGATCGGGGTGGGTTCGATCCCGGCCGGGTCGAAGTCGGTCTTGGCGCTGAAGCCGGCGTGAAGGGCCACGCCGATTTGCTATTCGTACGCGGCTGGTCGGCTAATCGGGTACACGGACGAAGGTAACCAGCTCGTCCGCGAGGTCGATGTTGATGATGCGGTATCCGGCAGCGCCCCAGCCGTGCCGGACCTGCACGTGCCGCACCGCGACCCCGTCGTCGGACCACCAGCCCAGCCCGTCACGCGCGCCGCCCGGCAGCCCGCCAACGAGGCGGTCGATGTCGTCGTAGCTGAGTTCCACCTCGGGTTGGCCGCTGCCGGCGAGGTAGTCGCGCAGCGGCGTGTACTTCGACGCTTGGACCACGTTCCGAGCCTTCCCCCGCCCCCGCTCGGAGGCAAGGAGGCACGCGGTGGCGTTGTGGCTGGGCCGTCCCGGCGCTCTGGTGGCGTTGCCCGATCCGGATCAGGGGTCGGGATGCCGTGTGGCGGCTTGCCGCCGAGGATTGCCTGCTCCGTGGTGGCCGGGTCGTGGATGTGATCGGTAGCGCCCGGCACTCGGTCACGCTGGCCCGGACCCGGCTGGCCGACGACGAGTACGCCGTGCTGAAGGAGTTCGCGTCAGGGTCACGCGGTCCCGGCCCGTTTCTGCTGGTCGCCGGGGACGCGCGGTGGAACTACCTGCCCGCGGCCCGAACGGCGGCCACCTCGCTGACCGGGGATACCCTCCGGCTGGAGTGTCGGCGGCGTGGAAGTCCTCGCCTCGGTCACCGCCAGTCAGGGGTCGGTGAAGCGGGGCCACGGTCGCTGCGCTGGCCTCCCTGCCCCGCCCACCTCGGGCCGGTTGGTCGCGGCCCCGCCCGGCGCGCAGTCGGGCTGGCCGGCCATCCCCGGTGTGCCGTGGACGTTTCAGGTCGGCGGGCAGGCCAGCCCCGGCGCCCGCCTCACCGTCACCGGCTGCGGTTGTGCTGCACTGGCTGGGGATACGCTTGCGCCGAGTTGGGGACACAAGGGGCCTCTACCGCAACCTCAGCCTGACGGTTGGCCTATCATCGATAGCCGCCCTGCGGAATCGATGCTCGTGGACGCCCTACCGGCGCCTACTCGACCCGGAGCCGTACGTCGTAGACCGTCTCATTGGCCTGCACGCGCGCGGTGACCAGATAGCCGGCCTGCCGAGCGTACGTGGCCGCGTCTTCGGTTCGCAGGTGGACGACCCGGACTTCGTCGACGTCGAGCATGTCCAGCATGGTGCGCACGGCCTGTTCGGCCTGCGGAGTCATCCCGCCATCCTGCCGTCCGGCTGTCTGGTCCGGCGGCCCGCAGCGACGCTGAAGACGTGAGGGTGATCGCCATACCCCAAGTGGTTGTCGTCAACGGCGATGGATCCCCCGTAACGCTCAACCGAGCTGAGAGCGCAGAGAGAACGACACCAACGCCGGCAGCAGGTTTCGTCACCGGCGGGCGTCGCGACCAGCCCGTCGTTACGGGCAAGGTGTTTTCTACGGAATCGGCGGTCAGAATCGCGGATCGAAGCGACCTTCGTATGCGCCGACACGGGCGAGGTGCCGGCGGCTAATGGATCCGAACGCCTGCTCTAGGCGGTCGCCGATGGAAAGCGCGACAGGCTCCGGCTCGATCGCGTCGTCGATCTCGTAGCGCAGCAGCAGATGGTCCTCCAGGCACGTCCGATACTCGAACAAGCCCTGTCCGGGGTTCGGCCACCCCTCGGCGAAGCCTCCCACGTGGCCCGGCCCGTGTTGCGGATTGCGATCGTCAACTCGTACGGCGCCTGGACCTTCCAGTGGCCAGCGACCTCGGACTGAAGCGCCACGACGGCCCACGCCAGCCCTACGATTGGTCGTAGGGCGAATATGCGAACGTTCTGCACCTGATGGGTGAGATGGCCAGCGCCAGCCTCGATGCCGCCGTGACGGTGCAAAGCCATGTACCGAGCCCAGCCTGCGTCGTGGCGGTACTGGTCGTACAGGACGATTGCGCTGCTCGCGCCTCTCTCAGAAGACCCCCACGAGAGGTTGCGACCTCCGTACGGCGCCGGCCGCGGTTCCTTCAGCCACGCCAGCGCCTCTTGGTCCAGCGGGACCGCGTTTCCTTCCGGGTCATTCGGTAACACCATCAGGCGGGCATCGAGCCCATCCGCGTTGCGGGCAAGTCCACCAGTAGCAGAGTTGTCGCCAGCGTCGAGGTCAGCGCCTGAGACGCGCGGTATCGCGCCCAGCGGGCCCGCTGGGCCTCAACCTCATGGATGGTCCCGTTCACCCTGACACCTTTCGGCTGGAGCGTTATGCCCGGGCTTGCGCCGATCGCGAGCGACCAAGGTGATGGCCGTCGTTCTCTGTGGGGCCTTCCGAGCCCAGCGGAATGTCTCTGGTCACCACAGCCTGGCCGCGGACTTGCGTTCAGCCGCCACCCTGGCGGCCAACTCGACTGCGACATCCGTGCGATGCGCGGCGATGGCCGAGAAACGCACGGCATCTTAACCATGACCAACCACTGGGTTCGCCAACGCCGACCATTCACACAAACGAACACTTGTTGGCGCCGCGGCGCCCCGCTCGGCGGCATCGTCATATACACCGCACATTGAAGGTCCCTTGTGGACATCATCACCGCGCTACCAGCACTGTCGGTCAGGCGGGCGCGCGGAAAGCTCGCCACGCGTTTGCCGACCGCGCCATTCCGGTCTTCCACGGGCTGGGGTCGGCCTCAGCGATCTGTACCCACATTCGAGCCAGCGCGGACGCGAATACGTCCAGGCCGCGGGCCGGGGCGCTTCGCCAAGCCGGTAGCGAGGCGACGTGCTGTTCGGCCTGGGCCGCAGTGTGTCCGGCGAAGATGAGCCGGACGATGAGGCAGGCGGAGTCGATGAACGCGGCGCCCCTGGTGGGCCAGGCCCAGTCGACGAGCCGGGCGTGTGGTCCGTGGATGAGCACGTTATCCGGGCTGTAGTCGGTGTGCAGCAAGGTCTCACCGGCCAGGAGGACAACCTCATCCGGGCGGTCGACATGTGTGGCCCACCGCTGCTCGGCTCGTTTGAGCTGGGATAGCTCGGGGCAGGGCATCGCGCCGAGGCACCGGACCGCGGCGACGACCGTGGGTATGTCGTCCGATCCGGGGCTGTAGTCCGCGTGTCGGCCGGGGTGTGTTCGAAGCCCAGCAGGTTCCACCCGTGGACCTCGGTGCGCCACAGCAACGCGGGGCAGACCGGGTACACGTACGGCGTGATCGCGGCCTCGCGGCCCTGGCTGACGACGCGTTGGTCGTCGCGGCGCAAACCTTTAACGAACACCGACCCCTGGGCGGTGCTCAGGATCGCGGCGAGCGCGGAGTTCTTGCCAGCCGACGCGGTGTACGCGTCGTGCACCGGCCCGGTGCGATCCTCGATCGCCGCGCGGACGTCTGGGGTCAGCTCGTGCCAGTGCGTACGTAGCACGAGCCACGAGTCTGCCAGATACAGCCGTGCCCGGCCGGGCGACAGGCCGGGCTGCGAAGCACGCGCACGGGCCGGCGAACGACCTCTCGCCCAAGGTCGAATCGCTGGATGAGTTGGCGTTCGGAGGGCAGAAGATCATCCGGCTCCAACACCCTCAAGCTGATCCGTCCGCGTAGATAACGCGCCAATTCGGCACTGGAAAGTGACTCTCGGGTCGCCAGGGGGCACCACGCTGGCACGATCGAACCGGATCAGGGCCAGATGCCTCGGCCGCTAGGTGTCCCGGCACCTTACCCTCATCGGGGTCGATGGATCCCCGGCCGTAGACTGCCTCCCCTGTCGCCGCAGTAGACGGTCTGCGCTGAT
Organism: Micromonosporaceae bacterium; assembly: GCA_035650075.1. GTDB lineage: Bacteria > Actinomycetota > Actinomycetes > Mycobacteriales > Micromonosporaceae > DASSUC01. Next base: position 6,223 of record DASRII010000263.1, read on the forward strand.
G
>DASRII010000264.1:0-7221 GCA_035650075.1 Micromonosporaceae bacterium
GACCCGTTGCAGCCGCGGGGCGAGCGCGGCCACCGCGATGTCGACATCCGGCCGGTCGGTCACGACGTCCACTGTGGAGCCAGCGGCCACGTACGCGTCGAGCTGCTCCACGATCTTCCCGGCGCGGGCGTTCCAGCCCAGGATCAGCGTGTGTTCGGGGGCGGCCGGTCCGCGTACCGAGTGCACGATCGCCGACTCCTCGACCGCGAAACCGCGGTTGGCCAGCCTGATCTCGGAGTCGTCGCGGGCGAGGATCACCAGTCTGTCGTCGGGCCCGATCACCTGATGCAGCGGCGGGTTGAGGGTCGTCTGGCCGTGGCCGCTGAGCACCCCGACCGGACAGCAGGAACGGTACGCCAGCTGGGTCTGCCAGAAGGGCCGGCCCACCAGCTGCGGCTCCGACACGATGTAGAGCTCGTCGCCACCGAAGTCCAGCAGGTCGTGGTAGATGACCGACAGCTTCGACTGCCGCGCGGTCTGCACGACGAGCCGCGCGCTGACGTCGTCCGCGTCGATGACGACCGAGTCACCGCCGGCGAGCCGGGCGACCGCCCGGTTGCGGCCGTCCCGCACCGACGCGACGACGTGGTGCGGCCGGCCCCGGAAGGCCGGTCCCTTGTTGATGGCCAGCAACGTCTTGAGGACGTACGAGTCGGCGTCCTCCGCCGACGCGTTCTGCGGCGCCAGCACGATGATCGAGCGGGCCGCGTTCGGGTTGACCACCTCGAGGTCGGTGAGGTCCAGCGGGTTGCCGGTGCGGCAGATCAGCCGGGTGTTCGCGGTCGAGCCCAGCCGGTGGCGTAGCCGGTCTTCCATCACGACCTTGTCGACATCCGCGAGGATCGCGATCGCCGCTCCGCGCCGCCGGCTGCGATTGGCCTCGACCAGCTCGGATACCACGGTGTAGACCTGGTCGGACCAGCCGAGGATCACCGTGTGGCCGTGCTCGACCACGATCGACCGTCCCTTGCGAAGACTTTCTATCTTGCGGTTCATCCCGCTGGTGAGCAGACCGACGAGGGCGCTCACCACGAAGATGCCGCCGAGCGCGAGCACGAACCACAGCGCCAGCACCACCCACGGTTCGGCACCCCCATTGGGTACCGAGAGGCTGAACGTGCTGACGAACGTGTCCCACAGCAGCCGTATCGGGTTCGGCCGTCCGCCCGACTCGTCCTGTACCACCAGTTCGAGCGCCGCCGTCACCGTGACGATGAGCACGAACGACACGAGGGCGAGCCAGCCGATGAGGCTGATCGTCCCTCTGGACATGGTGTTGTCGAACCAGTACCGCAACCGCCGGCTGAGTTGTGCCTTCCGCCCCATGTGCCCGTCCCCCAGGATCACATCGATCCACAGCACTCCCCCGCACGTGGGCTCCCACTGTAGTACGTCGCGCTGGGTCAGATGCGCCCGTACTCCACCAGCGCCCACGCGAGGCAGCCCAGGGCGGCCGTAGCGGCCAGGGCCCGGGCGATGTTCCAACGGACCCACGGCTCCTCGAAGCGTTGCCGGGCCGCCGCGTAGTCGGCCTCCTCGGCCGCGGCGAGCTGGTTGTTGAGCGGGATGTTGGCGCGCACGGTGATCGCGAGGGCGGCGAGATAGAGGACCAGCGCGGCGAGGGTCCAGGGCAGCACACCATGCCCGTCCGCACCCAGATGGAGTACGGCGGCCAGTGCCGTGAACCCGAGCGCGCCGAGGAAGCTGAGCAGGAACCAGCCGTTGACGATCGCCACGTTGATGCGCTGGAACGTCGTGACGAACGTGCGGTCGTCCACTTTCGCCAATCCCGGCATGACGGCACAGGCGAACCCGTACAGCAGGCCCGTGACGAGTCCGGTGGTCACTGTCGCCGCGATCAGCGCGGCCCCCCGCAACAGCTCCATCCCGGTACCTTAGCGGCGCGCCCCTCAGCCTGGTCGGTTGACGAGCTTGACGAGCTTCTGCGGAGCCAGGCAGCAGTAGCTCTCGGTCAGAAGCTCGGTCACCTCGGCCCAGTCGGTGTCGTTGCCGAGAATCACGCCGAGGACGTCTCGCCCCCAGCCCGCCTTGTAGAAGGGATGGCCGGCGTTGGCGATCGCGTCGACCTCGCCGGCCGGGGCGCGGAACGTCACCGTGGTAACCGGCCCGGGAAGCGGAGCGGTCACGAGGTAGGTCGGTGGCCACGCTTCGTGCGTAACGACGTGCGCGAATGTCCGCTTGCGTACCCGCCAACGGATCCCCACCCAGGCGTCTTCCTCGTACGTCTCCGGCAGCCCGAGGCAGATCTCCCGCAGCGGGGCGAGGAACTGCGGTGCGGCGTCACCCGGCTCACTCATGACTGGCCGACCGCCAGCGTGTACTCCGCCGTCCGTACCTGGCCGTCGACCTGGAAGTCGAAGAACATCCGGTACCGGCCGGGGCTCGGCGCGGCGGTCCAGAACTTCACCGCGCCGTTGGCCAGCTGCGGTTCCGGGTGCACGTGCACGTACAGCAGATCGCCGGAGCGCAGGATCACCAGGTGGCCGTACGCGCCGAGGTACGGCTGCACCTGCGCCGGTACCCAGAACATCAGCGGCTGCGTCGGGCCGACCCGGAACTGGCCCGTGAAGTTGACCGCCATACCATCCACAGTGGACACATCGGCGGGCGGCGCCAGTGCCCGCGGCTCGTACGCGCCCGCCGCGACCAGGTCGACCCCGAGCACCGCCGAGGTCTCGCCGCCGCCCGACTCGGTGGCGGTGAAGTCGGCGTACGCCCGCCAGGTCCCCGGTTCGGGCAGGCTGAGATCCATGCCCCAGGTGCCGTCCGGAGCCATCGACGGATGTAGGTGTCGGTATCCGGACAGGTCCCGCCGGACGACGATCAGGTGCATCGGCTTGTCGTTCCGCACAGCGAACGTCCGCACCCGCTGGCCGTTCGGTCCCTGGATGTGGAACGTGAACGGTTGCGCCCGGCCGGCCACGAACGAGGTCGCACCGGGCACGAGCGTGTACCCACCGGCGGATACGGTCAGTCCGCTGGTCTCGCCGCTGATCTGCAGGGCGTCCTGCTGGTGGGAGTGCGCCGGGATCCCCGGCGCCGCGTCGAGCGCAGAGGTCGCACCGGCTCCGGCCGCCGGGCGGTTGGCGACGCGCCCGACCGCGTAGCCGGCGAGCAGCGCGAGCACCACCGCACCCACGAGTGCCGCCAGGCGAAGTCTCATACGTCAGAGAATATCGATGCCCGGTACGTCTCGAGCCGCTCGACGAGCTCCTCCGGCCGGCTCAGCGCGACCAGATGCCCGCCGGGCATCTCGTCGATGTCGATGCCCAGCCGCTCAGCGACCACCCGCCGCTGGAACTCGAGCGGGAAGAACCGGTCGTCGCGCGCCTGCAGGAACCTGGTCGGTATGGGAGGCCACATCTCGAGCGGCCACGGCTGGGCGAACGGATGGTCGGACTGCGGCCGTTCACCCGCCGCCATGATCTCGGCCGTCACGTCCGGCGGTACGTCGTGGAAGAAGTCCGCCATCATGTCGAAGTCCCCGTCCCTCGAGTAACCGGTGTTCTGCCACCAGTCCTCCGCGTTCTCGTGCGGAGCCGGGACCATCGCGTTGAGCAACACGAGCAGCCCGACCGGCAGCCGGTCGCACACCAGCGGCGCGCTGAAGCCGCCGAGCGACTGGGCTACCAGCACGATGTGGGTACGGTTGCCGACCGCGGCCACGATCGCATCCGCGTACTCGGGAAAGCCGGCGGTGTCGTCCGCGGCCGGCAGGTCCACCGGTACGACGTCGTGGCCGCGTTCCCACAACAGCGGCGTGACCCGGTGCCAGTAGCGGGAGTCGCCACCGGCACCGGGTACGAGAACATAGGTCACCATCGCGTCCACAGTAGTCACAGGCCGGCGCATTGACCTCCGGTAGGTCCGGTGACGGTGTTGGATCGGCCGTGGTCGACCGGCGTCGGCGTGTTGCCCGAGCACGCCAGCGGACCGGTCACCACGTTGCCCGCGAGGACGATCTGCGTACCGCCCGTGGCGTTGCCGATGATGTTGACCGGCCCCGTCACCTGGGTGGCCGACAGCGCCACCCGGACGGTCGTACCGGTGATCGAGACCGGGCCGACCACCGTGGTCCCGAACAGCTCGACGACGCTCGCTCCGGTGGCCGACAACGGTCCCTCTATGGTGGCCGCTGTCGCCACGAGCCCGGCGCCGGGGCGCACCCGGACCGGTCCGATGACCCGGGAGCCGGCGGCGAGACACGTCACTCCACTGTCGACGGTCAACGTACCGCTGAACGTACCCGTCACGGTACGGTCGCACGTCACGGCGTCGAATACCTGGATCTCCTTGAGCCCGATGCCGAACCCCGGTGTCGGGGTCAGCAGCACCCGCAACCGTTGCGCGGTCAGGCGCGGGAACGTGACCTGGTTGAGGTTCGGCAGCGGTGTCGCCGGAGACTTCGCCTGCGCCGGTACGTCCACCCAGTTCGCACCGTCGAAGTACTGGACGGTGTACGCCGACGGTTCCCGGTACGTGTTGCCCGAGCCGTTGGACTGGGTCTGGTACGTCTTGTCGCTGAAGAAGTACAGCTTCACTGTGTTGAGCTTCTTCGGCGCGCCCAGGTCCACCTCGAACCAGTCCTGCGCGTTGGGCGAGCCCTGGGTGCCCCAGATCGTGTTCCGGGCGGTGTAGGCACCGCCGCCCTGCTGGATCGGCAACCCGCTGATCGTGAACCCGTCGACGGCGTTCGCCGGCGCGGTCGCCCGGATGTCCGGCGTCGTCGTGGTGAACGACGCGGACACCGCCCTGCCCTGTGCCAGGTTCGGCAACCAGCCGGACTCGAGGCTCAGGTCGACGCCGGCCTTGCCGAACATGTCGACGACCCGGCCGTTGTCGTCCAGGCCGATCCGGGCCGCCCCGGGCAGCTTGACCGTGCCGTGGAACGACACCGCGGTACCGCTGCCGTCGAGCACGGTGACGTTGCCGGTGGCCGAGTCCCACGCGACGTGCGCGAGATCCGCCACGGTGAACGCCCGCTGGCCGTCGATGTAGACGGAGTACCCCTCGGGTGCGCCGGGGTAGTGCCGGGTGCCGCCCGGCTTGTCCCAGACGACGGTCAGGTCCCGACCGTGGTAGCTCAGGTTGTTGACGGCGAAGTGGTCGTACCCGACATCGATCGGCCACAGCTCCACAGTGGAGTCCAGCCGCGGCCGGATGCCGGCGAGGTCGTCGATGAGCATGAAGTTGTACGCACCGAGGATGTTGTGGTGGATGCCCGACCGGCCGAGGGTACGGGTCGTCGGGTTCCAGTTGAAGAAGAACTCGTTGTTGTCCGGGTACCGGTTGTCGCCGCCGACGTACTGCACCCAGGTGAGCCACTCGAGCAGCAGCCGGTACATGTCCTGGGTGATGTACTGCGACGGGTAGTCCCGCAGCGCCTTCGCGTACAGCTGCGCCTGCAGGGTCGAGTTGATGTTCGAGAAGTTGTTGCTGCCGGTCGCCGCCTCGGCCTTGTCGTGCTGGTTGGCCGTGTAGAACGGCATGATCGGGAACTCCTGCCGGTCGGCGTAGTAGCGCAGGGCCTGCTTGAACTCGTCGGTGTTCGGCACCAGGCCCTCGGTGAACGGCGTGAAGTTCTGCTGGTCCTTCCACGGCACCAGCGCGTTGCGAGCCACGTTGCGCTGCTTGAACACCTTGCCGGGGTGGCCCACCAGCGGGGTGGCGACGGTCGCGTCCCGTCCGTTGCCGGACGAGTCCACGGCGGTCGCGCCGGACGGCTCGTCGAACGAGTACCGGGCGACATCCCCGCCGCCGATGCCGCCGTCCGGCGAGGTGGTCAGCGCCCGCACCTCGGTCTCATTGAGCGCGCGGCTGTAGATCTGCACCTCGTCGACCGTGCCGTTCAGGGCCGGGTCCGCGTACTGCGACTTGCCGATCCAGTTCTGCGTGGTGTTGCCCATTGTGGACGGTCGCAGCGTGATGTTCGGGTTGCTGCCCACCGGTGCGCCGTTGACGAAGAGCGTGCCGGTGTTGCCGGACAGCGTCACGGCCAGGTGCAGCCACTGGTTCGTGGGCAGCTGACCGGGCGTGGTCGGGTTGATGCGCTGCTCGTTGCCGCCACCGGAGATCGTGATGGCGAACCGCGGGCCGGTACCGGCGTTCACGGTCAGGAACATGTTGGTGTTGGGGCCCGAGCCGAAGTCGAACACCCGCTGCCACTGCGTCGTGGCGGCCAGGTTGACCCAGGCGGCGACGGTGAAGTCGCCGGTCAGCCCGCTCACGATGCCGGCCGGCATGACCACGTGCTGGTTCGGGTTCGCGCCGTTGAGGCCGATCGCGTTGCCGAAGCCGGGCTGCCCCGGCACGCGGGTCGCCGGCGTCGGCGTCGGTACCGAGTCCGCCGGAGTGTCGTCCCACAGCTGGGTGAGGATCGCATTCCGGATATCGTCGGCGAGCCCGTTCAGCTCGGCCGCCTTCGCGGTGTCACCGAGCATCGCGTACGCCTCGGCCGCCGCTCGCGCACCGGAGTACCAGAACGCGGTCTCCGTGCGGTCCTGGGAGATCTGGCTGGTGTAGTACTGCAGGGCCACCGCGTCGGCGTCGTTTCCGGTCAGCGCGCCGTTGGCGTACTCGATGAGCCGGTTGTTGTTGCCGCGGTCGAACTTGGCCAGTTGCCCCTTGACGTCGCATTCGGCGTAGTGGGCGAAGTTGCGCAGGACCGCGGGGTCGCCGCCGTGCACCTTGAACGCGTTCCACGCCTCCCGCGCGATGTACTGCTCGTAGGTGTTGCCCCAGCTGAAGGAGCCCGGGTTGCTGGTGAACGCGGTGCTCTTGGACGTCTCACCGGACGAGACCCAGTTGCCGTAGGAGTAGAGCGGGTTGCGGAAGTACTTCAGGTCCTGCAGGTGCATCGGCTGGGTGAGCTGAATCGCGTTGTTGTAGCCGAGGACACCCTCGATCGAAACCGGGAACTGGTAGTCGTTGCCCGGGACGTTCGCGTCGATGTAGTTGTACCGGTTCAGGAACGTGCGGTAGTACGACATCTTCTTGACGTTGGCGTCCGGCACGTCGATGTACGGCACGTTGTCGACCCACCAACGGTGGTACTCGCGAACCTGGGTCCGGAACGCGGTCTCCTGGTCGTAGCCGCGGAACCGCTGATAGTCCACAGTGGACTCCGAGATCTCCCGCGTGATCGCGCCGAGCTGGACCTTCATGGTGACCGACTGCCCGGGGTCGAGCGCCAGGGCGCGG
>DASRII010000265.1:0-34627 GCA_035650075.1 Micromonosporaceae bacterium
TCCCGCGAAGCCGGCCCCGACTACTACGACCCGCGTCTCCACATCTTCTACGGTGAACCAAACCCAACCGCCGGGTCGTCACCCGGAACGGGTGGTCCTTCCCGTCGCACAAGTCCTCGAGCGACGGGAACGTCCGGTTCAGGAGGCCAGAAGTCGGCTCTTCTGGGCTTCGAACTCGGCATCGGTCAGCACTCCCTGTGCCTTGAGTTCGCCGAGTCGTTGCAGCTGTGCGAGCTTCGCGTCCATGTCGGTGTCCGTGGCCGGCGGAGGCGCCGCGGCGGCGTCCTGCTGCTCCTCCTGCTGGGCCCACCGGCCCGCCTGCCGGCGGGACACCCGGTTGGACACCGCGGTGGCGGTACCCGCGATGACCGCCGTGCGCGCCACACCCCGAATCAGTCCAGGCATAGCAGTCCCCCTCACTCCTTGGCTTCCGCGGCGTCCAGCGAGGCGAGGATCGCCTGTACCGGGATGCGGCCGCTGGCCACCAACTGGCCGCCGGCCCGCCGCAGCGCGGCCGCGAAGGGCGCGGCCCACCGGTTCTCGTAGACCAGGATTCCGGCGCTGTTGCCCGGTTCGAGTGCCGCACCGGCCTCGTCGACGTCGTCCTGGCCCAGGATGCCGGACGACGCGCCCTCGAACACCGCGAGGTCGAGCCGCGCGTCGTCGTCGAGATCCGCGAGGACGAGCCCGCGTACCGTCCCGTCCAGTTCCTTCTTCACGAAGACCAGGTCGAGGATGCGGATGACACCGCGGTCGACGAGGTCCACGAGCAATGGCATTGCCTCGCCCGTCATCCGGCTGCCCGGAAACTCGACCACCACGTAGTCGATCGGGCCCATCTCGTCCAGTTCACTGTCCACGTAGGACACCATGGACCATCGGCGGGGACGGCGGCATCACCCGTGATGGGTGAAGTCTGCGCCCGCGCCGCGACCTGCGGTGCAACCGCCATGCAACCGGCCGAAGCGACCATCCGTGTCATGTCTAGTTTCATTCGCATCGGCCTTCGGCGGTCGATCGCCGTCGTGGTGGTGACGGGGGCGTTGCTCACGGGGATCGCGGTACCGGCGGAAGCAACCGTCGTCGAGTGTCCTCTGCAGGGCCCACCGCCGCAGAGCGTGTGCTACACCGGCTACAACACCTATCCGAGGCCACCCGGCAGCTCGGGGCTGCGCTCGTCGATGGACGGGGTGGTCTACAGCCGCGAGTACGGCGGCGCCGACGAGCTCGAGTTCCACCTGACCGTCTGGGACCTGTCCACCGACGGCTACCGCGCCCGCGTCTGGATCTACCTCTACAAGGGATGCTGGTGCACGGACACCGCGAACTTCGTGCCACCCACGGGCGGCGCGTTGCATCTCGGCGCCACGTACCTGCGCGACTCCTCGGTCTCCACCGGCAACCGCTACGACTGGACCTACGTCAACACGACCGATCCACATTGGACGGCGTATACGGTCCGGTTCGTACTCGGCCGGTTCCAGAACAGCACCGGGAACTACGACCGGTACTCCGGCGACAAGGAGCAGATCTTCTACCTGCAGGCAAAGACGTAGCGGCTCAGAACTCCAGACCTCCTCGCGTCAGAACGGGTCGGACCTCTGCGTCCGGTACGCGAGCGGCGATCTCGACAGCGCGGTCGAGGCTGTCGCAGTCGACGAGGAGGAACCCGGCGAGACGCTCGGCCGTCACCCGTACGCCCTGCGACGGGTCGGCCAGGATCTCGGACACGATCAGCTCCCCCGATGCCGCGAGGTCGTCGGCGGCATAGTCCCGGGTGTCGTAGACGAGAATCACGTACCTCATGTCAGGTGGGTCGGGGCACGGCCGGAGATTTCGACGTGCGGATGAAGATTTCCAGAATGGCGAACAGGACGAGCACGATGACCGTGGTCCAGAGCACGGCGGCGATGCTCGGCCGGTTCGCCAGGATCAGCGCGACGAGCGCGGCGAGCACCACTGCGATCTGGATCGGCAGCCGTACGCTCGCCAGGGTGTGCCCGGTCGCCACGGCCCACGATCCCGCCCGCGACAGCAGCCGGCCGGCGGCGTCGAGCCCGCGGCCCACGAGGCGGCGGATCGCCGTTGCCGGCCGGCTCGGTCCGGCCAGCCAGCCGGCGACGACGAAGATGACCGTGACAGCGATCAGCGTCTGCAGCGCGGCCTTCAGGTAGCGCAGCATCGTGTCGATGACGCTCGCCGCCGCGTCCGGCGACCGGATGGCCGCCGGTAGGTTGTCGAGGTAGTACGTCCGCGCGATCCCCAGGCCGGCGAGCAACAACGCCGCGACGACGCCGAGCATCACCGCGCCGGTGATGATGCCGCGACGCCGGTTCGGCGCCGCGAGGATGCCGGCCACGAGCAGCGCCAGCGCCACGAACGGCAGCCAGGTCCCGGCCGTGTTGAGGATCCGGGTGTACGTGCGCAGCTTCGGCAGCTCGTCGGACTCGACGAGCTGGTAGTTGATGGACACGTCCGGCACCTTCGAGACGAACGTCAGACCCTGGGCGACCAGGTCCTGTTTCGCCGCGGACAGCAGGGCGCCGATGTCGAGGGTCACCGTCGTACCGCTGCTGTTGATGAACTGTCCCTCACCGCCGGTCAGCACGGTGACCAACCCGGTGTGCCCGGCCCGGTTCACCTGCTCCCACACTGTCTGGAACCGCTCCGTCCCGAGCAGCTTGTAGATCTCGTTGTACAGGAACGACTTCAGCCCGCTGACGGCCGGCCCGACCAGATCCGTGATGCGGGCCGGGGCACCCTCGGCAGCGAGCCGCTTCGCGACCTCCGTGGCCAGACCGGCCACGTCGGTACGCGTGATGATCTCGTCGGAGAGCCGGGTCGCCAGAGCCTGGCGTACCGGTGGGTCCTGCGGGAGCGGCGCGACCGTCTGCACGTAGGTGTCGGTGTCGAGCACCTCGCTGCGCAGGTACGTTGCCACAACCGCGAGGCCGCCGACCAACGCGGCGAGCAGGAGCAGGACGCACGCGCCGAGCCAGCGGCCACGGCGCGCCCACCCTCCCCGCTGCGTCTCCTGCGCCCGCAGGCGCTCGAATTCAGCCCGCTCGTCCGCGCTCAGCTCGTCGGCCGCCATGCACTGATTTTAGACTTCTCAACCCTTTTGTGGGCTCTGATCCCGTATCGCTGCCCCAGCCAGCCGGCGGCCACGACACCGGCGAGCGTCACCACGAGCGCGACCGGCCCGGCCACACGGTACGGGTACAGGTCGTTCACCCACCCGACGAAGACCGCGAAGCCCGTGAGGGCGACGACGACGCCGAGGCCGACGATCAGCCATGCCCAGCGGGCGGGGAGGTCGCGGGTACCGGCCGCCATGCCGAGCGTTCCCACCCCGCCGACGAGCGCGGCCACGAGTCCCCCGGTGACGCCCGCCGCGGCGAACAGCACCCCGAAGAGATCGTCGTTCGACAAGGAGCTGAGCGCTCCGATCATCACGAGACCGGCGCCCGCGCCCAGCGCCCCGAGGAACAGGCCCACCGCGACCGAGCCACGGCGGGAGCCACGCCAGCCGCCGATCCCCACGACGAACAGACCGGCCAGCGCCATCAGCGCCGCCTCCCGCCAGAGCGTGTTGCGCGGATCGGGCTCCAGCGGTGCCGGCGGCCTCGTCCCGCCGTACCTCGTGGTGGCGAATCCGATCCGCTCCCACCGCCCGTCGGCGTCACGCCTGGCGAACCCGTCCCGCCCGTTCGCCACCACGACCGCGTGCCCGCCCGGTACCGACTGCACCGCGAGCGCGTTCGAGGACAGGTACACCGCCGGGTCGTCGAGACCGTCGAACGAGCGCGCCAGTACCTCGCGCTGGTTGTCGGTCACCTGCCAGCTGACCGTCCACGTGGTTCCGCCGTCGGTCGTCTCCTCCACCATCAGGTGCTCGGGAACGGCCCGGTAGCAGTGCGTCGGTTCGTCCGGTACGCAGCCCATCCGCGCGGTCACGTCCACCGTGGACAGTGCGGCCAGCACGGTGTTCTCCCCCTCGTCGGGATGCCGCCAGGTGCGCCCGCCGTCCTCGCTCGCCTGCCAGATCTCCACCCTCCGCCCTTCGCGGTAGGCGTCGCCCTGGCCGGTGAACAGCATGCCGTCCCGGGCGGTGACCGCGATCGCGTCCGGGTACTCCGGGGCACTCGTCGCGGCGACGGCGAGGGCGGCGATCGGCAGCACGACGAGCACCCCGATCCGGCGCGGCAGGTCGACCCGCTGGTGACGCGCCCGCGACCAGGCCCACCAGGCCAGGCCGAGCGCGGGCAACGCGACGAGGTCCGTCAAGTCGGCGCGGACTACGGACGGCCCGGACACCGCGCTCCACACCGCGGAGGCGACCGCGGCACCCGGCGCGAACGCCTTGACGGCGACGAAGCCCACTCCGGTGACGGTCAGCGCCACGGCCGCGACGCCCCGGCGCAGCACCAGCGCCAGCGCGCACGCGAGGATCGGCGGTACGACGACGAGCCCCGCGACGTCGCTGAGCTTGCCCGTCACCACGCCCGGGTGCGTGGCCTTCAGCAGGTGGTCGTTGACGAGGAGCACGGCGACCGCGAGCAGGGTCACCGGGTGCACGAGCCAGGCGCGGGCAGGGGTCATGCCGGTGATTGTGGCCGGAACGCACCAACTCTCATACATCTGCCAGTTGGTCTTCGTACGCTCGAGGGGTGATCTCGGCCAAACTGGACGTACCGCGTACGTCCACCAAGATGGTCGACCGGGCGCGCCTGATCGGCGAGCTCGACCACAGCACGTGCCGGCAGGTGACGGTCGTCAGCGGGCCGGCCGGGTCGGGCAAGACCTCGCTGCTGGCATCCTGGCTGGGCGGCAGCACGTTCTTCCGGCCGGCGGCCTGGGTGACGCTGGATCCCGACGATGCCGAGCCGGCGCGGCTGTGGGCGTACGTGCGGGCGGCCCTGGAACGGTCCGCCGGGGTAACCGTGCCCGCACCGTCCACAGTGGAGGACGTGGCTTCGGCGATCGAGGCTCTGCCCGAACCGGTGGTACTGGTCCTCGACAACGTCGGCTGCCTGCCGGCCGGCCCCGCCGCCGAGTCACTGGCGAGCCTGCTGCGACACCCGTTGCCGATGTTGCATCTGGTACTCGGCACCCGCGGGCATCCCGAGCTGCCGCTGGGCCGGCTGCGCCTGGCGGGCGAGTTGGCCGAGATCGGATCCGGCGAGCTGGCGTTCACGCCGGCCGAGGTGGTCCAGCTGTGGCACCTGCGCGGACTGTCCATTTCGGACGACGAGGCGGCGGTACTGGTCGAGCGCACCGAAGGGTGGGCGGCGGGGATCTGTCCGGACGGGTCGGACGATGCCGTGGCCGACTTCCTGCGCGGCGAGGTGCTGGCCGCGCTACCGGACGACGTGCGCGACTTCCTGCTGCGGACGAGCATCGTGGACACGCTCGACGCGGAGCTGGCCGGTGAGCTGGCGGGCCGGGCCGACGCACCGCGCCTGCTCGAGCTTCTCCGCCGGGAGGACATTTTCGTCCATGGTGAGCCGGCTACGTACTGGCGGCCGTTCCGGGAATTCCTGCACCACGAGGCCGGTATCGAGCTGGCCGGGGAGCTGCCGGAGCTGCACCGCCGCGCGGCCGGCTGGTACGCCGCCCACGGCGCACCGGTGAACGCGGCACGGCATGCGGCGGACGCGGGCGAGTGGGCGTACGCGGCCTCCGTCGCGGTCCACAGTGGAGCGCCGTACTGGTTCGGGCCGCAGCGCGCCGAGCTGACCAGAGTCGTCGACCGGCTGCCCGACGACGCCGGGCCGGAGGTGGCCGCGGCACGCACGCTGGCCGCGGCGGTCCGCGGCGAACCCGTCGACCCGAGTGACGCGCTCGTCGAGGTCGTCGTCGCCCGGCACCGCGGGGATCCCGTCGCGCTGCTGGCCGCGGCGAACCGGCTACCGGAGGCGGGGCCGTTGCGGGCCGTGGCGCTCGAAGCCACCGGCACGGCACAGCTGTGGGAGGGTGCGCTCGACGACGCGGACCGGACGCTGACCGCGGCGGTGGCAACAGCGGAACGGGCCGGGCTCGACGTCACCGCCGCGGACGCGCTCGACGGGCGCGCCCTGGTACAACTCCTGCGCGGCCGGCCACACCTCGCCGCCGAGCTGGTCGGTCCACATGAGACGGTGCTCGGTCATCTCGTCCTCGCGCTGGTGCACTGGCTGTGGGGGGACGCGGAGGAGGCCGGCGCCCACATCGGTGCGACCCGCGCCGAGCGGCCGGTGGACGCGACCGTACGGGCTCTCGTGCACGCCCGGATGCTGCGGTCGTACGGCGACATCGCCGGTGCCCGCGCCGCGCTCGCCGATGCGAGAGGGCCCGGGATACCACCGCTGCTGCGGGACTGGGCGGCCGTCGTGGATGCCGAGGTGCGGCTCGCCGAGGATCATCCCGATACCGCGCTGCGCGCCCTCGGCAACCTCGTACACCTCCACGATCCGCACCCGCTCGCCGGCCCGGCGTGCGTCACAGCCGCGCGAGCATTCCTCGCCACGAGCGCACCGGCCCGGGCCAGCAGCCTGCTGGAGGCGCTGCAGCGCAGTGGCGCTCCGCTCGGGCTCGGCGCGCGGGTCGACGCGTGGCTCGTCGGCGCGCTGGCCGCGGAGCGGCTCGGGCACCCGGGCGCGGTGTCCATCGCGCTGGCCGAAGGCCTGGCCGCGGCGGTACCGGAAAGCCTGTTCGGACCGTTCCTGGAAGCGGGCGGTGAGCTGGCCGCGTTGCTCGGGCGGCACCGGGATCTGCTGGACGCGCACCGGTCGTTCGCCGACCGGCTGGCCGAGTTGCTGCCGGCGGTCCCGGCGGAGCCGGCCACCCAGGCGATCACCGAGCGGGAGGGTGTCGTGCTGCGTTACCTGCCCACCCTGCTGACCATGAACGAGATCGCCGCCGAGCTGTGCGTGTCCCCGAATACCGTCAAGTCGCACTTGCGCAGCCTGTACCGCAAACTGGGCGTCGGCACCCGGCGGGAAGCCGTGCACCGGGCCCGGGCGCTCGGACTTATCTGACGGTACGCGACCGTTCACAGGTAGCATGCCGCCGTGGACGACGGGCTGTGGTCGCCGGAGGCGTCCGCCAGCGGCTCGGCAGTGCGCGACGTGGACCTGCCGGGCTACTACGGGTTCGAGGTGATCGGTCGCGGCGGGGACAGTGTCGTGTACCGGGCTCGCCAGCTCGGGCTCGACCGATTCGTCGCGGTCAAGGTGCTGCTGATCGACGAGTCGGCGGCGGTGGCGCGGTTCCGTCGGGAGCTGGAGATCACCGTGCGGCTCGGGCAGGCGCACCCGCACATCATGACCGTGCTGGACACCGGTACGACGCGGACCGGGTCGCCGTGCTTCGTCATGGAGTACCACCCGCTCGGATCCCTGCACGACATCCTGCGCGAACGCGGACCGCTGCCGCCGGACGAGGTAACCCACGCGGGTGCGGTGATCGCGGACGCGCTGTCGTACGCGCACGGCCAGGGCGTGCTGCACCGCGACGTGAAGCCGCAGAACGTCCTCGTGCTGCCGACGTCGTATGTACTCGCGGACTTCGGGCTCGCCCGCGCGGTCGACGCGGCGCACTCGGTGTCGCTGGAGAGGTTCAGCTACCGGCACGCGTCCCCCCAGGTGCTCGACGGTGAGACTCCGACGGTCGCCGACGATCTGTGGTCCCTCGGGTCGACCCTGTTCACACTGCTCGACGGGCGGCCGCCGTTCGCCTACGACGAACCCGACGAGGACAGCGCGCTGGCGTACCTGCGCCGGGTGCGGACGATGCCGGCCCGCACGCTGGACCGGCCCGATGTGCCCACCGACCTGAGGGCGGTCGTCACGGCGTGCCTGGCGCGCCAGCGATCCGACCGGCCCGCCGAGGCGGCGACGATCCGGGACGCGCTCACCCGGCTCCGGACCGAGCCGGCCCCTCGGTTCGTTGAACCCCCGCCGGTTTCCGGCCCGGTGCTGCCGATCTCGGTGTCGGCACTGGCCCACCTGCCGGCGGGTGACCGGCCCGCGCCGCGTCCCCGGCCGGACCCCGACACGACCGGCCTACGGCCCGTCGCCGAGGAGCCACCGCCCGCCGAGGAGGCTCCGGCCGCACCGACCCGGTGGCGCAAGGTCGTGCTCGCCGCGGTGATCGCGCTGCTGGCCGGGGCGGCGTTGGGCGTGCTCGGCTACGTGTTGCGCGCGCCCGCTCCCGCGGGCCCCGGCTCGTTGGCCGGGGCGGCGACCGGGGCGCCGGTACCGAGCTTCACCGACGCCGTGCCCACGCCGACCGGGCCGGTACAGGTGGACGTCGGCGACCCGAGGCTCGCGCCGACCATCACGTCGCTGGTGGACCGGGGTACCGGTGTCACGTTGGTGTGGACCGATCCGACCGAGGGGAAGGCGTACCTGGTCGTCGTCCGGGTGGCGGACGGGTCGTCGCCCGAGGCGCTGCGCACGTTCCCGCCCGGATCCACCCGCGCCGATCTGGACGGGCTCGACCCCGCGGTGTCGCAGTACTGCTTCGCGGTGGTGGCGATCCTCGTCGAGGGTGGCGGTCGGGGTGCGTCCGAACCGCGCTGCATCACACGCTGACCTTCCGTCGATCTAGGACTCGTGCACATGGTTCGATCTCTGAACCATGTGCACGAGTCCTAGATCGACGGGACAGGGGACGGGGGTCGAATGGCCAGACGAGCCGGCGGCGCCAGGGCTGACCGCGCCGGGCGGCCACGCGGATCCGGCAGGCCAGCCGCCGCGACCGGTGTACCACGTCCGCCGGCGCCCGCCCGGTCTCCGGTCCGAACGCGGCCCGGTCGGCCAGCTCCGCCAACCGCAAGGCGGGATGGGGTCCCGGCCCCATGTACACGAGCTCGGCGAGCTGGGCCGCCACCCGCGGGGCCGGCAGCGCCGGCGACGCCGGCCGGCCCAGCAACACGAGCACGTCGAGGATCTCCGACCAGGCTCCGGCGATCCCGGCCCGCCGGTGCCGCAGCCGGCGCGTGACCCGGGCAGCGCCCAGCAGCAGCACGAACCCCACGGCCGGCATGCCCGGTGCCGGTAGCCACGGACCGTCCAGCCCGGCCATCGTCACCTCGACATCCACTGTGGACTGTTGGCGACCGGGCGGCAGCGGCACATCCTCGGCGGCCGGATCGGCCCGTCCGCCCATCGGCCGGTAGGTGCCCGCCGCCTGCCAACTCGCCCCCGTGAACTCGGTGAGCGCCACCAGATGCAACCGGGTCGGACGAGCCGCCCGCACCCGGAACAGCTCCACGTCACCCTCGCGCGCCCAGGCCGCCATCCGGGGCAACGGGCTGGGTTGGACCAGGTTCACGGACGGCGGGTGTACCAGCTGCCGTGGCTCGAGGGCCCCCGCGGCCGGCAACACGGCCGCCACCAGCGCCACCCCGGCGACCAACGCGGCAGCGGGTACCACGGCCACCGTCCACCCGCCGGTCGCCGTAGCGGCTCGCGGCCGGACCGCCGGCAACCCACCCGTGCCGATCAGCCCGCCCAGCACTCAACAGCGCCGCCGCAAGGTACAGCACGGTCGCGGCGACAACCGGCGCGAAGCTGCCGTCGTTGCCGCCGCGACCGCCGTCGATCAAGGACGAATGGGGGTTCGTTCGTCCGAATTGCCCGCCCATTCGTCCTTGATCAACGGAGAGCCGGATCGCGCAGCCCACGCCCACCACCACGGCCAGCAGCACGCCCGGCAGCAGCAGCTCCGGTACCGCCGGCGCCGGGTACGCCACGGCCAGCAGCCGCGGCACCATGTCACGCAGCAGCGACGCCGGATCGGCCCCGGTACGTGTGACCGCGAACCCGCCCACCATCGCCAGCGACACGAGCGACGGGCCGGTCAGCCACGTCGGCAGGCCGAACCGGGTTGCGAGCAGAACAATGTGCGGGCCCGAGCCCCATAAGCAACGCGCCGAGCACGCACGTGGCGTACCCGCGCGCCGTCCACCGCCCGGTCATGATCAACCCGCGGCCGGGCGGGGCGCCTCGACCGTCACGAGCGCATCGGCGATCACGTCGGTCGTGGTGACACCGGAGAGCTGCGCCTCGCGGGTGAGGATGAGCCGGTGACCGAGGACCGGTTCGGCGAGCCGGTACACGTCACCCGGTACCACGTAGTGCCGCCCCTGCGCGGCCGCGTACAACTGGGCGCAGCGCACCAGCGCACGCAGCCCGCGGGTGCTGGCGCCGAGCCGCAGCCGCGCGTCGGCACGGGTCACCGTGCCGAGTGCCCGAACGTAGCGCAGCAGCGGCTCGGCCACATGCAGGTGGCGCAGCACTTCGGCGACCTCGGCCAGCTCCTCCGGCCTCGTCACGGTCTGCACGCGCGCCACCTCACCCGCCCAGCTCCCCGGACGGAGTACCTCCACCTCGTGCTCGAGATCCGGATAGCCCACCCCGGTGCGGATCAGGAACCGGTCCAACTGCGCCTCGGGCAACCGATACGTGCCGTCCAGATCCACCGGGTTCTGCGTAGCTACCACGAGGAACGGCTCCGGTACGCCGTGCCCCACACCGTCCACAGTGACCGTTCGCTCGTCCATGACCTCGAGCAACGCCGACTGGGTCTTCGCGGCCGCCCGGTTTATCTCGTCGGCGAGGACCACGTGCGCGAAGACCGGACCCGGCCGGAACCGGATGTCCCCTGTGGATGGTTCGTACACCGCGGTGCCGGTGACGTCGCTCGGCAGCAGGTCCGGTGTGAACTGGATGCGCCGCGTCGCACCGCCGAGCGCTACCGCGAGCGCGCGGGCCAGCGTGGTCTTGCCGGTACCGGGCACGTCCTCGAGCAGCACGTGCCCGCCCGAGAACAGTGCTACGAGCACGAGGTCCACGACGTGCCGCTTGCCGTGCACGGCGATCTCGACCGCGTCGCCCATCCGGGTGTAGAGGGCCCGGAACGCGGCCACGTCCAGCTCGCCGGCGCCCGTGGCCGGTCCCGGGTGCCGCCCCACCATTGTCGTCATCTCCCACGCTCCTGGTTGCGTCGCCGGCGTCCCACCGCGAGCACCGCGCCGGCCAGACCAGCGAGCAGTACGGGTGGCGCCAGCAGGGTGGCTGTCGACCCAGGGGGTGGGGTCTCGATCGGCCGTCCGGTCGGTCCGCGGGAAATCGGCGGCCGGGTCGGCGGTAGCGTCCGCGGCGACGTCGAGGGCACAGGCAGAAGTGGCGCCTGGTACACGAACGTTGTGGTAGCCGCCGGTCCCGAGCCGGCGGCGTTGACGGCGACCACGGAGATGCTCACGATCATCCCGTCGCAACTGCCGGCGCAGTTGAGCCGTACCCGGTGATCGGGCTGCCGTTGCCCGCCGCGGCGCTCCACGCGACGGTGAAGTCGAGGAATCCGCCGTTGTCGCTCTCGCCGAAGACTCCCACGCCGCCCGGTGCGCCCGGCCGGGTAAAGACCGTGATCTCGTTGCTCGGTGCGGAGTCGAACCCGCCGGCGGCGTACTCGGCCCGCACGATGAGGCGCGTCCTCGTGCCGGGCGGCACGGTCATCACGACCGCCGACCGCGCTCCGCCGCCGACCGTGGCCAGCACCCCACCGCCGCAGGTGTCGCAGCGGACGGTGTAGCCGTTCGGCGGTACGGCTGGCGGGTTCCACCGCACCGTCACCGAGCCGCTGCCGTCGGCGGTGGCATCCACTATGGACGGTGGTCCGCCACGGCCCGGCGGAGGTGGCGACGGGGACGGCGACGGGGACACCGGTGGGAGCGGGGAGCGGGTCGGCCGCGAGGTCGTCGCTACCGCCGAGGGGATCCCGCTCCCCGTCGCCTGCACACCGGGCGGAGGAACGACCGTCGATGACCGCGTCGACGCTGTAGAAGACCGCACCGTCGGATCGCGCACCGGCACGCCGTCGTCGTGCAGCCGGATCACCTTGGTCGCACCGGACGCTTCCACGACAACGCCGGTGTCCGCGTTGGGCACGGTGATCAGCAAGCGGCCGTCGTCGAGCATGAACTCCGGGTCGCCGCCGTCGGGCAGGATCAGGTCCGCGCGGGCGCGCTGACCGTCCGGCGTGAGTACGAGCACCTTGCGGGCGCCGAGGCACGGCACCCACACCTCGTCGCGGAACACGACCGGCTCGCCCGGGGTCGTGCACATCAGGTTGGAGACCCTGACCTCGAGGACCCGGTCCACCCGCGCCAGCACCACGAGACCGCCCTCCGCGGATGCGGGCGCCAGCGTCGCAGGGCTCGTCTCCGCGGCCGAGATACGACCCCTCAGGCCGGGTACGCGAGCCGCCAGGTCCCGCGCGGTACCGACCCGCAGCACGACGCCTTCCTCCGGCCCGAACACGGTCACGCCCTGGTCGTGGGTCACGAGCTTGGCCCCTGCTCCGGCTCCGGCGACGGGCCGGCTCGTCTGCTGGACGAAGCGCCTCGCCTCCGGCGACCAGCGCACCCCGGTGAGCGTGCCCTCGCGATCCAGGAACCAGATCATGGCGGTACCGTCGACCGCCACGTCGGCGAACGGCGTGCCGGTGACGAGCGGTTGCCCGACCGTGGCGGTACTGAGCGGGTCGAGTTGGTGCAGCTCGCCCCGGTCCAGCTCGGCGAGGTAGATGCGGCCGGCGGACAGCAGGATCTGGGTCGCCCCGCGCCCGGCGGCGACCTGCCGTTGCCCGCTCACCAGCAACGTGCCGAGGTCGACGACCATCACGTTTCCGGTCGCGTAGTTGATGACCACGAGCCGGCCGTCGCGCTGCGCGATCGCGAGGTCCTCGCCGGGGCGGCCGGTACGCAGCCTGGTGTCGACCTGGTCGGTCGCGGGGTTGACCTGCACCACCTCGCCGCGGCGGTCGTCGGCGAACCACGTCAAGCCGTCGGGAATGTCCACCGCGGTACGGGCCAGCCCGTTGCCGATCAGGGCTCCGATGGTCAGCGCCCCGAGCACCACCGCGAGACCAACCTCGGCGGCTCCGAGAGTACGACGGTTCGGGCGCCCCATGCCGCGGACCGTACGCCGGGCGACCCCGCTCGGACACGTGGAAGGTTCCGGTATCTGTTCGACCCCCGCCGACCTACCGTCGACCTGAGGTGTGACCTCGATCCGTTGATCCACTGTGGAGGATGACGATGAGTAACACAAACGCGTTCATGGGTCTCGATCCCGAGAAGGCACGCAAGGTGGCCAAGCACCTCAAGGGCAGCGGCGAGGAGATCCAGCACGCGATGCGGGACATCCTCGCCTACTTCCACGATGTCGAATGGACCGGCGGCGACATGCACCTATTCCACGACGACCTGAAGACGATGGCCAACAAGGTTGGCGGCCAAGCCGTGGAGATGGGCGAGCACGCCCACACCGTCGAGGACCGCATCCGGAAGCAGGAGGATGCCAGCCGGGACACCCCGGCGTGACGGACGGAACCTTCCACCCCGACTAATCTCGACGACCCGCCCACCATCGCCCTACGGTTCCTCGCATGTTCCTCGGTGCCAACCCCAAGAAGCTCCAAGCGATGGCGGACAAGCTCACCAAGTTCGCCGGCAAGCTCGACACGGTCCGCAAGATCCTCGAGGTGATCGTCTTTGCCTCGATCTTCTTCGGCCCGTTCGGCGGCGCGATCCGCGCGGTGCTCAAGGTTGTCATCCGTGGTCTGCAGTTCCTGTCCAAGGCGGCGCGGCTCGCGGCGGGTGTCCTCAGTGGACAGCTGCTCCAGCAGATCGGCGCCAGCGCGGCCGGAGCGCTCGCCGCCTCGTACGTCCCGCCCACGCTGTTGCCGCCCGAGACGACCGAAAAGATCGTCAAGCGCGTCACCGAGGGCGTCATGTCCGGCGACTACAAGGGAATCTACGAGAAGGTTCTCGGCGACGTCGCCACCCCGATCTCGGTCGGCAACACCGGGATCACGATCGGCCCGAACGGCGTCAACCTGCCGATGCCCGTGGGCAATGGCAACCCGGGTGGGCCGTTCGGCACCCCACCGATCAACGGAGCGATCGTGCCCACCGGATCCATCACGATCGGCCCGAAGGGCCAGATCATCTTCAACAACCCGACCCCACCGGTGACCACCGGCGCCGGAGTGATCCCGGGAATCACGCCGGGCACGACCCCGACCACCTTCCCGACCGAGACGTTCAAGGGCGCGCAGCCGGTACTCGGTACCGGTCCGGTGCTCGACGAGAAGGCGGAGAACGCCAAGCACCTCGTCATCCGCGGGGGCAGCACAGTTCCTGTGGAACCCAGGTACACGACCAGATCATCCATCGACCCCAACCGGTAAAGGAGAACCGTCATGCCCGCAAACGTGCTGGGAATGGACACCCAGATGGGTGTGGACTGCGCCAACTTCTTCGGCTCCCAGGCCGACGCTCTCACCCAGATCAGCGCCAACCTGAAGACGAAGCTGAACGGCTTCGACTGGTTCGGCCCGGACGCCGACGCCGCGCGGACCACCCAGTTCACCGACGTGGAAACCCAGCTCAAGAACGCCGCGATCAAGCTGAACGACATGAAGGCGAAGCTGCTGGCGCAGGCCAAGGAGCAGAGCGACGCCTCGGCGAAGTAGAGCGGTACGGATCGAGGGCTGGCGTTGTCGCGCCAGCCCTCCGTGACGAAAGGTCTGTCTCATGTGGACGGTGAGCATCCGGCCCAGCCGCGACAGCGGGCTGGCTCCGGCGGATGTGGTGGTACGCGCCCTGCCGCACGCCACCGTCCAGGACCTGGCCGCCGCGCTGGGTCGCCATCTCGCCCCGGACCAGCCCGGGCTCTTCGTCGCTCCCGTGCAGAGCGGCGAGCCGTGGCCGGCCGGCCAGCGGCTGGACGAGAGCGGGCTGGGTAGCGGCGACGTCCTCGACGTCGTCACGGTACCGGTGTCCTGGGCGCGCCAGCCCGGCCGGCCAGCCCGGCGGCGGGCGCTGCTGCGGGTGATCGGCGGCCCCGACACGGGCATGGTGCTGGCGATAACCACCGACTCGGTCGCCATCGGGCGCAGTGCGGAGTGCACGGTACGGCTGCAGGACCCGCTGGTGTCCCGGCGGCACGCGCGGCTGATGCTGAGCCCGCAGGCCGTGGTGATGGACACCGGTTCGGCGCACGGCATCATGGTCGGCGGGGTACCGGTCCGCCGGGCCACACCGGTCGGCTGGGGCGTACCGATCCAGTTGGGCAACAGCGCGATCGTGCTGGAGCCGGTCGGCTCGGACGTGATCCGGTCGGATGCCGCGGTACTGCGGCCACCGCGCTTCGGCGAACCGCTGCGGCTGGAAGTCATCAACATGCCGGCGCCGCCGAAGAAGCAGAAGCCGCAGCCGTTCCCGTGGATCATGCTGGCCTACCCCGTCATCTTCGGTACGACCCTGCTCGGCACCAACCCGAGCTGGACGTCGCTCGGCTTCATCATCGGCTTCCCGTTGATCAGCGTGGGTACCTTCTACGAGCAGAAGCGGTTCGCGAAGAAGGACTTCAAGCGCGAGCTCGGGTTCTGGCGCGAGGACTTCGACAAGGCGCTGGCGGACCTGGACCGGCACGCGACCGCCCAACGGAACCAGTCGCTGGCGGATCACCCGGAGGCGGCGGCGTTACCGGGCCGCGTGCTGAACCGCCATCCGGCGCTGTGGAACCGCCGCGAGGACAGCGAGGACTTCCTGGCGTTCCGGGTCGGGATCGGACCGGTACCGGCGCGGCTGTCGGGCAAGTTGAACGACGGCGGCGAGCGGGACGTGACGTTCGAGGCGCGCAAAGAGGTGGACAGCCGCCGGACGCTCGACGAGATGCCGGTCTGCGTACCGCTGGACGGTGTCGGCCTGTCGGCGATCGTCGGACCCAGGGACGCGGTCGACGCCACCGTGCGCGCCGCGGTCCTGCGGCTGTGCTGCGACCACTCGCCGGCCGACCTGTCGGTGGCGGCGATCCTCGGCCCGGACCGGGCGCACCACGAGACGTGGATCCGCTGGCTGCCGCACGGGACGCGGCGCATCGGCGGTATCGCGTCGGTAGCGGTCGGCGCCGCCGACGGCCAGGCGCTGCTCGACCGGTTGAGCGCCGACGAGGGCGGCCGGGGCCAGACCGTGTGCCTGGTCGACGAGGCGGCCGGGCTACCGCGCCGCGCGGTGGCCGCGGTAGCCGCGGTAGCGGTCGAGCGCCGGCTGCACGTGATCTGGATGGGCGAAAGCCCCACCTCCGCGCCGACCGCCACCGAGCTGATCGTCGACCTGACCGCCTCGGTACCGTCCGAGGTCGCGGTCGCCGATGCCACCAAGCCCGACGCTGAACCACCCCGGGCCGTCGCGCACATGGCCCGCCGGGACCGGGCCGGCGTACAACTGATCACCCAGGTGGACCAGCTGAGCCTCGGTGAGGCCTGGCGCATGGCCCGGACCATGACCAGCTACATCGACGATGCGGCGGTACTGCCGGCCGACACCGCCCTGCCCGACGTCGTACGGCTGCCCGACCTCGCCCCCGACCTCGACGCGATGGACAGCCCGGCCGCCGTCATCGAGCGCTGGCAGGCCAGCCGGGGCCTGCGGGCCCAACTCGGCGCGGGGGTGGACGGCGTCGTCACCCTCGACCTGCGCGACGACGGGCCGCATGCGCTCGTCGGCGGTACCACCGGATCCGGCAAGAGCGAGCTGCTGCAGACGCTGATCTGCTCGCTGGCCCTCAACAACCCGCCGAGCCGGATGACCTTCCTGCTGGTGGACTACAAGGGCGGCGCGGCGTTCCGCGAGTGCGCCGACCTGCCGCACACGGTCGGCTACATCACCGACCTGAACCCGGCCCTCGTCAAGCGGGCGCTCACCTCGCTCGGCGCGGAGATCACCGCCCGCGAGGAGCTGCTCGGCCACTACGGCGTGAAGGACCTCATCCAACTCGAGCGGGAGCACCCCGAGGCCGCCCCACCGAGCCTGCTGATCTGCTGCGACGAGTTCGCCGCGCTCACCGCGGAGGTACCCGACTTCGTCGACGGCATGGTGAACATCGCCCAGCGCGGCCGGTCCCTCGGCATGCACATGCTGCTCGCCACGCAGCGGCCGGCCGGTGTGGTCACCGCGAACATCCGGGCCAACACCGACCTGCGGATCGCGCTGCGGGTCTCGTCCACCGACGACTCGAACGACATCATCGATACTCCCGACGCGGCGCGCATCTCCCGGCGTACCCCCGGAAGGGCCTGGATCCGGCGGACCGGGCACGGCACCGCGGAGCTGGTCCAGGCCGCGTGGGTGGGCGCCCGGGAGGAGCTGGCCAGCGAGGCGCGGATCGTCGAGGTACGCCCGTTCAGCGCCCGTGCCGACATGAGCGAGGAACTGGAGGCCGCTCCGCCGGCCCGGCTGCACCCGCGGACCGATCTCGACCGGCTGGTCACCGCGATCGAGGACGCGTTCGTGCGGTCCGGCCGACCCCGGCCGAAGAAGCCGTGGCTGCCACCGTTGCCGGCGGAGCTGCTGCTCGGCTGCCGGGAACCGGGCGAGCTGCTGATCGGTGCCGCGGCACTGGACGAGGAGCGGGTACCGGGCAGCTCCGAGCAGGTCCATCGGGTCAACGGGTCGGCGGCGTACGTGCCGCTCGGCCTGGTGGACCGGCCGGTGCAACAGAGCCAGCCGCCGTTCGTCATCGACTACGCGCAAGCGGGCCATCTGCTCGTGTACGGCGCCTCGGGCAGCGGCAAGACCGAGCTGCTGCGGACCGTCGCGGTCGCGGCGACGCTGGCCGATCCGGCCAACCCGCCGTACGTGTACGGCATCGACTTCGCCGGCGGCGGGCTCAGCGGGCTGGAGGCGTGGCCCGCGGTCGGCTCGATCGTCGGTGAGCAGTCACTCGAACGGGTCATGCGGCTGCTGCGGATGCTGAAGGCAACGGTGGCCGAGCGGAACCAGCTGCTCGCCCGTACCGGCGTGGCCGACCTGCAGGCGCTCGCCGCCGCCGGCCACCGCCTGCCGCGGCTGCACGTCCTCGTGGACAACCTGCCCAGCCTGATCGACACCCTGGACAACGGCAACGGAACGACCCGCAAGCACAGCGACATGCTCGTCTCGGTACTCACCGAGGGCCGCCGGGTCGGCGTCCACGTCACCGCGGCGACACCGCAACGCGGCGGTCTCACCTCCAACTTCCAGGCCGCGTTCGGGCAGCGGCTGGTGCTACGGATGACCGTCGACGACGACTACTCGATGATCGGCGTACCGGGCGGCGTCCTCACCATCGACAGCCCCGGCGGCCGGGGCCTGGTCGGCAACGCCGAGGTGCAGGTCGCCACGGTCGGCGGCGCCGGTACCCCGGCCCAGCAGGAGCGCTTCCAGCAGCTCGCCCAGGTGCTGACGGACCGGCTGGAAACGCGGCCGCCGGTGCCGTGGATGCCCAGCCACGTGCCCTACGACGTGCTGCCGCCGGCGAAGCGGGACGACCTGACCGTGGCGGTCGAGGCGGACTACGTGTCGGCCGTGGCCACTCCCCTGTGCGGGGCGCCGACGCTCGTGTTCGGGCGCGCGCGCAGCGGCCGGACCACGATGCTCGCCGGGATCGCCGGCCTCGCCCGCCGGTCCGAACAGCCACCGGCCGAGGTCGTGCTGTTCGGCGCCCAGGCGGCGATGGCACCGATGGCGGACCACTACGACACGGTGCTCACGAGCCTCGACGAGGTGGCCGCCTGGCTGCCGGACTGGGTCGCCGGCATTGGCGCGGACACCTCGGGTGCCTGGCGGCTGCTGCTGATGGACGACCTGCACCTGTGGGAACGCGAGTGGTCGGCGGGGCGCGGTACCGAGGTCATGGATGGGTTGTTGGCGCTGCTGTCCAGCCCGGCCGCCGGCAACCTGGCCGTCGTCGCGGCGGCGGACAGCGACGACTCGCGGGCCAACATGTACTCCTCGTACCTGCTCACCCCGATGCGCCGGTCACGCCGTGGAGTGGTACTGCAGCCGGACTTCGCCGACGGTCAGCTGTTGAACGTCGACATCCCGTTGCACGGGGTAGAGCCGCTGGTCGGTCCGGGCCGCGGCCTGTGGTGCGCGGCCGGAAACACGATGGTGGTCCAGGTGGTATCGATAGCGAACCCGAACGGATCTCAACAATGAGGCGGTCAGGCGCTGGCTTTGGTTTGCCGGCCGACCCGGACCCTCAGGTCGCTGCCCTGCCGGTGCAGGTGCTCGGCGGCGCGGCGCAGCTCGGCGCGGAACGTGCCCTTCCACTGCTCCCGGAAGGTGTCCGCGTCGGCGCCGGACCACGGCAAGTCCCCGAGCGCGGCGTCGACCTCGCGGATCAGCGAGTCGAGCTGCGTGGCATCCGTGAGCATCTCATCGGCCATCGTGCGGGCCGTGCCGACATCCATACCGAGAAATGCTTCGCCGGACATGGTTCGACGGTAACAGCGCCGGCGGCTGCGCATTCGGTGGAAGGTTCCTGATACCGATGTCCTTCCAAGGAGCGGATCCCGACGCGCTGGACACGGCCGCCATCCGGCTCGAACGGGTGGCCAGGTACGCAGACGCGGTACTGGCCCGACTGCGCCGCCAGCAGAACGGTTTGGTGTACACCGGCCCGGCCGCCGAGATGTACCGGTCCACACTGTCCACTGTGTCCATTACCGCGGTGGAGAATACCGCGGCCGGTCTACGCGAGCGGGCCGGTCATCTGAAGGCGCAGGCTACCCAACAGCGCCGGGCCAGTGCCGGCCGGAAGGGCGGAGCCGGAAAGAGCAAGTCGGCGGCCACGCCCAAGCCACCGCCACCACCACCCTGGCAGGGCAAGCCGGCGGGCACCGCGGGCACGTTCCGTGGCCCCCTGCCTGGTGAGAACCCCCGAACGGCACCCAAGACGCTGCGGCGCTACGTCGTCTACGAGAAGGAGATCCGCGTCGACGGGACCGTCGCCTGGCGGAACCACAACCCGGGCAACCTCAAGGGCGGCGGGGAGATGTCCAAGAGCCTCGGCGCGATCGGCCACGACGCGACGTTCGCCATCTTCCCGAACCAGGCCACGGGCGACGCCGCGCAGCGCGCGCTCATCCTGCAACGGTGGCCGAACCAGAGCATCGAGGAGATGCTCTCCGGGGTCGACTCGAAGACCGGAAAGCGGCTGCCATTCGCGTACGCGCCCAAGAGCGACTCGAACGATCCCGTGAAGTACGCCGCCTCGGTGGCCGAGTGGACCGGCCTCGACGTCAAGACCATGCCGATCAACTGCCTCCGGCCGGCGGAGTTGGACGCACTGCTCGAGGCGATGCAACGGTACGAGAACGCGACGCCGGGGAAGGTGGTACCGCGCCAGTGACGTGGCTAACCGGTACGCTCGTGTGCCTTCCGTTGCACCTGTTCCAGGTCCTCCGCCGTGACCAGCCGGACCTCGGCGGCCCGGCGTCCCACCGCGTACCGCACGTTCTGCGCCCGGCCCGTGACCGCGTTGGAGAAGGGATCGTCGCGCGGGCCGAACGCGATCGACGCGATCGACTTGATGGCGTCGTCCACCCGCTGCGGCCGTTCCAGGTTCCAGGCGTAGCCGTGCCAGGCCGCGACGCGCTCGTAGATCTCGCGGTTCGACGGCGGGCGCGGGTAGTCGTCCGCGCCGGAGAGCCATGGCTCGGCCAGTGCCAGCGCCACGAACCATTCCCGGCCGTACGGCGTCAACCCCGGCGCGGGCGCGGTGTCCGCCGCGTCGCGGTCGACGCCGCGGTTCCCGGTCACCGGCGCCAGGGACGGCTGCTCCACCACCGTCTCGACCTCGACCACCAGCAACAGGTCGCGGTACGCGCCGGCGGTCCACCGTCCACGAAGGACGGTGACGTGGTTCTCGCCCTCGTCCAGCAGGGCCGACATGCCTTCGGCGAGGGTGACCCGGCGCGCTCCGCCGGGTGCGTCGAAGAGGCTCGCGAGCTGAGCCGCCGTCCCGCTGCGCCAGCGCAACCGCACCATCTCGTCGCCGACCGCCAGCTCGCCGACGAGCCGCGAGACGTGCGACGCGCTGTCCGGCAGGGTGAGCGCGGTGCATCGCAGCTGCAGGTTCGGGTCGTCTTTGGGCAGCGCCGCTTGCGGCGCCCGGCCGAACAGCAGCATCTCACCGGAGCCGAGTACCGCGACGGGCACGCCGGCTCCGCGGAAGGTCACCCGCAGCACGTCGTCGACCATCTCATCCAGGCACCCCGGGGGACTAGGTTAGTTCCGATACCAAGCCGTGCGCGTCCCCGCATCGAAGCACCCAACGAGTACGGTTGATGGCTGACTCGCCAACCGTCTCACCCGGGGAGCGTTGGCAGATGCGGTTTCAGATGCTCGGACCGCTGCGGGTCTGGGATGGCGGGGCTTGGTCGGAGATCGCCGCGGCCCAGCAGCGTACGGTGCTGGCCTTGTTGCTCATCGAGGCCGGCCGAGCTGTGTCGACCGACCGGCTGGTCCACGAGATCTGGGGCGAGCACCCGCCGAAGTCCGCGGTGAGCACCGTCCGCGGCTACGCGATGAGGCTCCGCCGGGTGCTCGGCAACGGCGCCGAGTGCCCGGTGGTCACCCGGCCGCACGGGTACGAGCTGCTGGTCGAGGACGGCCAGCTGGATGTGGAGCTGTTCGACGGGCTGGTCGAGTCCGGCCGGCGGCGCCTGGCCGAGGGCCGGCTGGCCGCGGCGGTGGCGCAGCTGTCCGAGGCTCTGCAGCTGTGGCGGGGACCGGCGCTGGCCGATGTGCCATCGACTCCGACGGTGGCGTCCGAGGCCACCCGGCTCGAACAGCACCGGCTGGCCGTCCTCGACGAGCGGCTGGGTGCCCAGCTGGGGTTGGGCCGGCACGCCGATGTCGTCGACGAGCTGCACCGGCTCGTCGAGGAGCATCCGTTACGGGAGCGGTCCGCGGCGCAGTTCATGCTCGCGCTGTACCGGTGCGGCCGGCGCGCCGAGGCGCTGGAGGCGTACCGGCGCATCCGCACGCAGCTCGTCACCGAGCTGCGCCTGGAACCCGGGCCGGAGCTGAAATCCCTGCAGCAGTCGATCCTGATCGACGACAAGGGTCTCGCCGCTCCCCTGCGCCCGACCGGTCCGATGGTCAGCCGCGTCGTACCGGCACAGCTGCCCGCCGACGTGGCCGGGTTCACCGGCCGCAGGGAACACCTGCGCCAACTCGACCGGCTGCTGGCCGCGGCCGGCCGGCCGGTGATCGCCACGGTCACCGGTACGGGTGGTGTCGGCAAGACGGCGCTCGCGGTGCACTGGGCGCACCGGGCAGCGGAGCGGTTCGGGGACGGTCAGCTCTACGTGAACCTGCGTGGGTACGCGTCCGGGCCTCCGGTGCGGCCCGTCGAGGCGCTCACCCGGTTCCTGCTGGCGCTCGGCGTACCGGCCAAGGAAGTGCCCGCCGACCTGGCCGACGCGCAGGCGTTGTACCGCGGTCTGCTCGCCGACAAGCGGGCCTTGGTTCTGCTCGACGACGCGGCAGACGCCGACCAGGTCGTACCGCTGCTGCCCGGTACCACGGGCTGCCTCGTCATCGTGACCAGCCGCGACCAGTTGGTCCGACTGGCGTCCCGGCACGGCGCGGTCGGGCTGAGCCTCGACGTGCTAACTCCCGGCGAGGCGCGGTCGCTACTGGCCGAGCTGCTGGGCACCGACCGGGTGGACGCCGAGCCGGCGGCCGTGGCCGAGCTGGCCGGGCTGTGCGGCTACCTGCCTCTGGCGCTGCGCGTGGCGGCGGCGAACCTGACCACCCACCCCCGGCGCGCGGTCGCCCACTACACCGTCCGGCTACGCCGCGACCCGCTGACCGCGCTCGAGGTGGACGGCGATCGCCGGTCGGCGGTACGGGCCACCTTCGACCAGTCGTACGCCAACCTGCCTCCCGAGGCCCGCCGGCTGTTCCGCCTGCTCGGGCTGGTACCGGGTCCGGACGTGACGCTGCCGGCCGCGGCCGCCGTCGCCGGTCTGCCGGAACCGCAGGCGGCCGCGCTGCTCGACCGGCTCGCGGAGACCCATCTCGTCGAGCGGCCGAACCCGGACCGGTACGCGCTGCACGACCTGCTGCGCCGGTACGCCGCCGATCACTCGATCGCCGAGGACGGCGCGGCGGACCGGGGCGCGGCGCTGGAACGTCTCTTCGGATACTTCGTGCGACACGCGTCCGCGGCCGCCGCCGCGCTGTGCCCGCAGATCCTGCGGCTGCCTCACTCTTCGCTGCCAGTGGCGGGCTTCACCGGCCACGGGCAGGCCCGGGTGTGGCTGGACGCCGAGCGGGCCAACCTCGTCGCCGCTGTCCGGCACGCCGCCGAGCACGGGCCGCATCCGGTGGCCTGGCGCCTCGCCGACGCGCTGCGCGGCTACCTGTACCTCGGTACGCATCTCGTCGACTGGCTGACCGTGGCAACCGCCGGGCTGGCCGCGGCTCGGGCCGACGCCGACCTGCCCGGGCAGACCGCGATGCGGCTGAGCCTGGCCACGCTCCAGTTCTTTCACGGCCGGTACGCCGAGGCGGTCGACGCGTACCGTGACGCCCTCGACCTCGCCCGTCGGGCCGGCTGGGCCGAAGGCGAGTCCGCCGCGCTGGGCAACCTCGGCGCGGTACACCGCACGCTGGGCCGACTCGCGGAAGCGGCCGACTACTTCGCCCAGGCGCTGGCGATCGACCAGCGGATCGGCTGGCACGCTGGGCAGGCGACGAAGCTGGCCAACCTGGGCCTGGTGCACTTCGGCCTCGGCCAGCTCGACCGCGCGGCGGACTACCGCGACCAGGCGCTGGCACTGCACCGACAGTGCGGATCGCGCAGTGGCGAAGCCATGACGCTGGCCGGGCTCGCGGATGTCTACCGCGCACTGGGCAAGCTCGACGAGGCCCTCGCCTGCGTCACGGAGGCCCTGGTCCTGCACCGCGAGGTCGGTGACCGGATGAGCGAGGCGGCCACGAGCCGGATCCTCGCCGCGGTCCACCGTGACGCCGGCCGGTCGGCCGACGCGCTCGCGGTCGCCGGTACCGCCATCGGCCTCGCCCGCGAGACCGGCGAGCGTCAGGTCGAGGCGGAGGCGTTGACGGTCCAGGCAAGCGTGCACGACCTGCTCGGCGAGCCCGCGCGGGCCGTCGACGGCCACCGGCAGGCGCTGGCGGTGGCCCGGGACATCGGCGACCGGTACACCGAGACCGAGGTGTTGATCGGCATGGCCACGGCGTACCGGCACGCGGGCGAGCCCGGTGATGCCGAGCGGCACGCCCGGGAGGCGCTCGAGCTCGCTCGCGGCGCCGGCTACCGGATGCTCGAGGAACGGGCCGAGGCCCTGCTCCTGACGCCTACGGTTCGGTGACCTCGCCCCGGACGGCCGCGTGTGCGGGGATACTGCCGAGGCGGCCGGCCTGGTAGTCCTCGAACGCCTGGACCAGCTCGGCCTTGGTGTTCATGACGAACGGGCCGTAGGCCGCGACCGGTTCCCGGATCGGCTGGCCGCCGAGGATCAGCACGTCGAGGTTGGGGCTGCCGCCGTCCTGCCGGTTGCCGGCGGCGACGGTGACGGTGTCGCCGGTACCGAGCACGGCGAGCTGGCCCAGCTCGATCGGCCGCCGCTCGGCGCCCACGAAGCCGCGCCCGGCGAGCGCGTACACCAGCGCGTTGAAGTCGGCACGCCACGGCAGGGTGAGCGTCGCGCCCGGGCTCAGCGTGGCGTGGACGAGCGTGATCGGCGTGTACGTGACGCCCGGCCCGGGGTGCCCGGCCACCTCGCCGGCGATCACCCTGAGCAGCGTGCCGCCGTCCGGCGAGGCCAGCAGGGCCACGCTGTTGCCGCGGATGTCCTGGTACCGCGGTGGCACGAACTTCTGCGTGCGCGGCAGGTTGACCCAGAGCTGGAAGCCGTGGAAAAGCCCGCCGGAGGCGACGAGGTGCTCGGGCGGGGTCTCGATGTGCAGGATGCCGGCGCCGGCCGTCATCCACTGCGTGTCGCCGTTGGTGATCAGGCCGCCGCCGCCGTTGGAGTCGGAGTGCTGGAACTCGCCGTCGATCATGTACGTGACGGTCTCGAACCCGCGGTGCGGGTGCCACGGCGTGCCCTTCGGCTCGCCGGGGGCGTACTCCACCTCACCCATCTGGTCCATGTGGATGAACGGGTCGAGAGCACGCAGGTCGACACCGGCGAACGCGCGCCGGACGGGGAATCCCTCCCCTTCGAACCCGCGGGGCGCGGTGGTCAGCGACACGACCGGCCGCGACACGGCGGTCGGGTCGGTTTCCGGTATGCGCGGCAGGATCAGGATGTTCTCGGCGGTGACGGCGGGCACGGCTCCTCCTGACGTAGCTCGATTACCAGCCTAACCATATTTGCTGCAGCAGAATTCCTCTTTGCAGCTATCGCTGGCGGCCCCGGGCTTTCAGTGTCGTCGTGGGCAGTTCGGGCGCGGGCAGCGGGTCGCCTTCGTAACCGACTACCGGGCCGAACCGCCGGCCGGCCATCCAGTCCTCGCGGTCGGCCACGATCTCGTCGTGGCTGCGGCCGACGAAGTTCCACCACATGACGATGCGCTCCTCGAACGGTTCGCCGCCGAGGAGCAGCAGGCGCGCCGACCCAGACATCGCCATAGCGGTGCGACCGGTGCCGAGATAGAGCAGCGGTCCGGGGGCGAGGGGCACGCCGTCCACTTCCGCTTCGCCGGCCAGGCACAGGACGGCGTACTCGAAGTCCGGCTCGAGCGGCAGCCGTGCCCCGGCGCCACCGTCCACAGTGACCTCGGCGCCGACGATCGGCGTGTACGCCCGCGCCGGCGACACCACGTCCGCGAACTGTCCGATGAGGACGGTCGCGGTCAGACCGTTGTCCGTGACGACCGGCAGGTCCGGGTGGTGTGCGAAGGCCGGCTCACCCTGACGGTCGCTGTCGGGCAACGCCACCCACAGCTGTACGCCGTGCAGCGTTGTGTCCACTGTGGACTCTTCGGAGTGCGCGATGGCTCGGCCGGCTGTCATCAGGTTCAGCTGACCCGGGCGGATCAGCTGCTGGCTACCGAGGCTGTCGCGGTGCAGCAGCTCGCCCGCGAGGAGCCAGCTGACCGTCTGCAGGCCGGTGTGCGGGTGCGGCGGTACCCGCATGTCGTGGGTAGCAGGGCCGTACGCGTCGAGGAAGCACCAAGCGCCGACCATTCGCCGGTCACGATTCGGCAGGGTCCGCGTGACCGCCATCCCCCGCGTACCGCCGAGCACGACGTCCCGCCCGTCCATCAGCTCGTGTACCGGCCCGGCGGTCGCGTCCCCGGCACAGACCGCCTCACGCGGAGCCACCTCCAGATTGCTCACGATTCGGACTCTAGCCGGCGGGCAGTACCCTGCGCGCATGAGCGACGAGTACGGATACCCCCGGCCGTACGTGGATCCCTCGGTCAACCCGGGCCTCTGGCTCGGGTTGTCCATTGCCTCCACGCTGTTCTGCTGTACGCCGCTGGGGATCGTCGGCATCGTGTTCGCCGCGATGGCGATGGACGCCCGCAACCGCGGGGACGAGGCGCTCTGCGCTCAACGCACGCAGACCGCGCGCGCTTGGGCCTCCTGGTCGTTCTTCCTCGGCATCGGCGTGCTGGCGCTGGTCGTATGCCTCGGCTTGGCCCAAGGAGGCGGAAGCTAGGGTCGTGGCATGAACGACCACATGACCGTCGACGAGTTCCGCCGGTATGGCCACGCGGTCGTCGACTGGGTCGCCGACTATTGGTCCACTGTGGAGCGTCGGTCCGTCGTACCCCCGATCGCGCCCGGCGAGGTGGCCAAGGCCCTGCCGGCCGCGGCGCCCGAGCACGGCGAGCCTCTGGACGCGGTGCTCGCCGACCTCGACGCGGTCGTGGTGCCCGGTCTGACCCACTGGCAGCATCCCGGTTTCTTCGGGTACTTCCCCGCCAACACCTCGGGTCCGAGCGTGCTCGGCGACCTGGCCTGCGCCGGACTCGGCGTCCAGGGGATGATGTGGGCGACCAGCCCGGCCTGCACCGAGGTCGAGACGGTCATGCTCGACTGGTTGGCCCAGCTGCTGGACCTGCCCGATCGCTTCCGGGCCGGGGGTCCCGGCGGCGGTGTCATCCAGGACTCGGCGTCCTCGGCGACGCTCGTCGCGACGCTCGCGGCCGTGCACCGGGCCAGCGGCGGGACATGGCGGGACCGCGGCGTCGACCGGCGTTACACCGTCTACACCTCGACCCAGGGACATTCCTCGATCGAGAAGGCGATCCGCATCGCGGGTCTGGGCGGCGACGCGGTCCGGCTCGTGGACGTCGACGACGCCACGTTCGCGATGCGGCCGGACGCCCTGCGCGCGGCCATCGCCGCCGACCGGGCCGCCGGTGCGACACCGGTCATGGTGGTCGCGACGATCGGCACCACCTCGACCACCGCGGTCGACCCGCTGCCCGCGATCGGTGAGATAACCCGGGAGTACGGCGTCTGGCTGCACGTCGACGCCGCCTACGCCGGATCGGCCGCGGTCTGCCCCGAGCTGCGCTGGTCGCATGAGGGACTGGAGTACGCCGACTCGTACTGCTTCGATCCGCACAAGTGGCTGCTGACCGGCTTCGACTGCGACGCGTTCTGGGTCGCCGACCGGGCCGAGCTGATCGAGGCGCTCACGGTGATGCCGGAGTTTCTGCGCAACGCGGCCACCGAGTCGGGCGCGGTCATCGACTACCGGGACTGGCAGGTGCCGCTCGGCCGCCGGTTCCGGGCGCTCAAGCTGTGGTTCGTGCTGCGCTGGTACGGCGCTTCCGGGCTGCGGGCGCACGTGCGGCGTACCGTCGCGCTCGCCCAGGAACTGGCCGGCTGGATCGCCGCGGACGACCGCTTCGAGATCGTGGCGCCGCACCCGTTCTCGCTGGTGTGCTTCCGCCTCCGGGGATCCGACGAGGCGAACGAGGCGCTCCTGCGCGGGGTGAACGAGTCGGGCACGTGCTACCTGACGCACACCCGGGTACGCGGCCGGTACACGCTGCGCCTCGCGATCGGCGTACCGGCGACCGAACGGCGGCACGTCGAAGCGGCTTGGCAGCAAATCAGGGATTTTGCGCGAAATATCCTCTGAATGGTGCTGTCATGGTCGCATGAGCACTGTTACCGCTGGTAGAGGCTCGGTCATGCGGGGTGCGCCGTGGTGGCTGTTCCTGGTCACGGGCGTCCTCTGGTTGATCATCGGGTTGATCGTGCTGCGGTTCAACTTCACCAGTGTCGCGTCGATCGCCGCGCTGGCCGGCGCGGTGGTGCTGATCGCCGCGATCGCGGAGGCACTCCACACGTTCACCGCGCCCGGTTGGCGGTGGCTGCACGGGCTGCTCGCGGTACTGTTCCTGATCCTGTCGATCGTGATCTTCGCGCACCCGGGTCAGTCGTTCGTCTGGATGGCCGCCTTCATCGGGTGGTACTTCCTGTTCAAGGGCTTCGCCGACATCGTGCTGTCGTTCTTCACCAAGGCGGAGAACGAGGCGTGGTGGCTACTGCTGATCGTCGGCATCCTCGAGGTGCTGCTCGGGTTCTGGGCCGCGGGCAGGTTCGAGCGTTCGGCGTACCTGCTGATCGTCTACGTGGCGGCGATCGCGATCTTCCATGCGATCACGGACATCGTGATGGCGTTCCGGATCCGGAAGCTGGTGGAGTTCTAGCCTCCCCCTGCTCCGACGGAGTTAGGCCCAGGCGCGCGGGTCGGCGGCCAGCTGCTGTACCCGGTCGGGCAGGTTGCCGCTCGCGACATCCGCGACCGTGACCAGCTCCAGGATCTCCCGCTCGCTCGATCGCAGCGCGATCCAGACCTCCTGCAGTGCCACGGCCGCGCCGTGGTACCCCAGCTCCTCCGGCCGATGCCCGCGAATGTTGGCCAGCGGCCCGTCGATCGCGCGGATCACGTCCGCCAGCGAGATCGCGTCGGCGGGTCGGGCCAGCCGGTAGCCGCCTTCCGGTCCGCGCTGCGCCTGCACGATCCCGGCCCGGCGCAGTTGCAGCAGGATGCTCTCGAGGAACTTGGCTGGGATCTCCTGAGCCTTGGCCACGCGGTCCGCGCTGATCGGCGCAGTACCTCCGGAGGCGGCCAGCTCCACGACAGCGCGAAGCGCGTAGTCGACGCGGGCGGACAAGCGCATGCCGTCAGCCTCCCACCCTCCGCAGCAGCCCCTCCTGCACGGCGGTCGCCACGTGCCGGCCGTCGGCGGTGAACATGCGCCCGGTAGCCAGGCCGCGGGCACCGGCGGCGGACGGGCTCCAGCAGTCGTAGAGGAACCATTCGTCGGCCCGGAACGGCCGGTGGAACCACAGTGCGTGGTCGAGGCTGGCGCCGATGAGACCGCCGGGTCCCCACACCTCACCGTGTACCGACAGCACCGAGTCGAGCAGCGTGAGGTCGGACGCGTACGCCAGTGCGCACGCGTGCAGCAGCGGATCGTCGGGGAGCTTGCCGTCGAAGCGCATCCACACTCGCTGGTACGGGTTGGCCGGCCGGTCGCCGGGGCGTACCCAGCCCGGCTCGCCGATGTACCGCACGTCCAGCGGGCGCGGGATGCTGGCCCAGATGCCGAGTCGCTCGGGGTACCGGGCCAGCCGGTCGCCCATCGTGGGCACCTCGTCGGGCGGTGGTACGTCGTCGGGCGCCGGCGCCTGGTGGTCCAGACCGTCCTCCTGCCGGTGGAACGACGCCGACATGAAGAAGATGGTCTGGTCGTGCTGGACCGCCACGCTGCGGCGTACCGAGAACGAGCGGCCGTCGCGAATGTTCTCGACGGAGTACGTGATCGGTTCGCTCGGGTCACCGGGCCGCACGAAATAGCCGTGCAGCGAATGCACCCGCCGCTCCGGGTCGACCGTCCGCCCCGCGGCGACGAGGGCCTGCCCCGCCACCTGGCCGCCGAACACTCGCTGCGGCCCCACCGGCGGGCTGACGCCCTCGAACACGTTCTCGGTCAGCGACGTCAGGTCGAGCACGTCGAGCAGTTGGTCGACCGCCGCCTGCCCAGTCAGTACGTCCGTCACTGCGCCACCTTCCGTTCGCGGCTGCGGGGCTCGCTTCGCTCACTCCTCGCGCTCACAGCGACCCCAACCGGTGCACACGCAACGTGTTCGTCGAACCCGGGATGCCGGGCGGGCTGCCGGCGACGATGACCACGAGGTCCCCCGGCGTCGCCCGATCCAGACTCAGCAGGGCTTGGTCGACCTGGCGGAACATGTCGTCGGTGTGCTCCACGAACGGCACCAGGAACGTCTCGACACCCCAGCAGAGCGACAACTGGTTGCGTACCGCCGGCTCGGGGGTGAACGCCAGCAGGGGCAACGGACAGTGCAGCCGGGCGAGCCGCCGTACCGTATCGCCGGTCTGCGTGAAAGCGACGAGCGCCTTCGCCCCCACCGCCTCGGCCACCGCGGACGCCGCGGCCGTGATCGCGCCGCCGCGGGTCTTCGGTTCGCGACTGAGCCGCGGGACAGACAGCCCCGACCCGGTCTCGGTCGTGGAGACGATGCGCGCCATCGTGGCGACGGTGAGGACGGGGTACCGGCCGATGCTCGTCTCGCCGGAGAGCATCAGCGCGTCGGCACCGTCGAGAACGGCGTTGGCCACGTCGGACGCCTCGGCGCGGGTCGGTCGCGAGTTCTCGATCATCGAGTCGAGCATCTGGGTCGCCACGATGACCGGCTTGGCGTGTTCGCGGCAGAGCTGCACAGCCCGCTTCTGCACCAGCGGTACCTCGTCGAGCGGCAACTCGACGCCCAGGTCACCGCGGGCCACCATCACCCCGTCGAAGGCGTAGACGACCGCCTCCAGCTGGGCTACCGCCTCCGGCTTCTCGAGCTTGGCCAGCACCGGCCGCCGTATGCCGACCTCGTCCATGATCTGGTGTACGGGTTTGATGTCGTCCGGCGACCGGACGAACGACAGCGCCACCAGGTCCACCCAGAGCCCGAGCGCGAACCGCAGATCCGCAATGTCCTTTTCGGACAGTGCCGGTACGCTGATCGCCACGTTCGGCAGTGACAGTCCCTTGTGGTCGGACACCGGACCGCCCTCGACCACGAGGCAGGTGATGTCGAGACCCTCGATCCCCTTGACTTCCAGCACCAGTCTGCCGTCGTCGACGAGCAGCCGGTCGCCGACCTTCACCTCGGCGGGCAACCGGCGGTACGTCGTCGAGACGCGTTCCGCGGTGCCGGGCGTGTCCTCTCCGGTGATCACGACGGTGTCGCCGGTACGCCACTCGACAGGTCCACCTTCGAACCTGCCCAGCCGGATCTTCGGGCCTTGCAGATCGGCGAGGACACCCACGGCTCGGCCGGTGGCGTCAGCCGCTTCGCGGACGAGGTGGTAGACCTTCTCGTGGTCGGCGTGCGTGCCGTGGCTGAAGTTGAGCCGGGCGACGTCCATACCGGCCTCGACCAGACCGCGGATGCGTTCCGCGGTAGCCGTGGCCGGCCCGATGGTACAGACGATCTTGGCGCGGCGACTCACGGCCTCAGGCTATCAACGCACTTTCGCCGAAACTGCGGCCAATCGCGCCGGAATGGCCCCACTATCGGTGAAAGTGCGTTGATCATGCCGTCACGGGACCGCGAGCGGCACCGCCTTCGGCGTCACCGGGGCCGGCAGGGAACCGGAACCGCCCAGGTACGCGTGAACACTCGCCGCCGCGGCCCGCCCCTCGGCGATCGCCCAGACGATGAGCGAAGCACCTCGGTGCATGTCGCCGGCCACGAAGACGCCGTCCGCCGACGTCTGCCAGTCCGGTCCACAGTCGACGGTGCCGTGCCTGTTCGCGACAACGCCGAGCTGCCGCAGCGCCGGTACCGCGTCCGTGCCGTCGAAGCCGATCGCCAGCAGAACCAGGTCGGCGGGGATCTCCCGTTCGGTACCCGGTACGACGGAGACCACGCGCTCGTCGTCCTGCCGCACCACGGTCACGTCGACGAGCCGTACCGCGGACACGTGGCCGGTACCGGAGTCCACAAAGGACTGTACGGCGACCGCGAACTCCCGCGTGCCGCCCTCCTCGTGTGCCGGGTAGTTGCGCAGGATCCACGGCCAGGTGGGCCACGGGTCGCTGTCCTCGTTGCGTGCCCGCGGCGGGAGCGGGTACCGGTCGAGCTGCGTCACCGAGGCCGCACCCTGCCGGTGTGCCACGCCGAGGCAGTCCGCCGCGGTGTCCCCGCCGCCGATGATGACGACGTGCTTGCCGGCGGCGTGGATGGGCGCCGTGTCCGGCGCACCGAGGGCGACCGCGCGGTTCGCCCCGACGAGGTGGTCCATCGCGAAGTGGACGCCGCCGAGCCCGCGCCCCGGTGTGTTCGGGGTGTCCCGCCCGGCCAGCGCGCCGCACGCCAGGACCACCGCGTCGTGCGCGGTACGCAGGTCGGCCGCGGACCGGTCAACTCCAATGTGGACACCGGTGACGAAAGCCACTCCTTCGGCGGAGAGTTGGGCCAGCCGCCGGTCGATGTGGTGCTTCTCCAGCTTGAAGTCCGGAATGCCGTACCGCAGCAGGCCGCCCAGCGCGTCGTCCCGCTCGTACACCGTCACCTGATGCCCGGCCCGGGCGAGTTGCTGGGCGGCAGCGAGTCCGGCGGGACCGGAACCCACGACCGCCACCGTGCGGCCCGACCGCGATGGCGCGGGCCGCGGCACCAGCGAGGGCACGCGGTTGATGATCTCGACCTCGACCTGCTTGATGGTCACCGGCTCGCCGCCGGCGATGCTCAGTACGCAGGCCGCCTCGCACGGCGCCGGGCACAGCCGGCCGGTGAACTCCGGAAAGTTGTTCGTCGCGTGCAGCGCCTCGATCGCGGCCGGCCACGCTCCCGTGCGCACGAGGTCGTTCCAGTCCGGGATGCGGTTGCCCAGCGGGCAGCCCTCGTGGCAGAACGGTACGCCGCAGTCCATGCACCGGCTGGCCTGCTGGCGTACGAGTGCTTCGGGCGCCGGCGGGTACACCTCGCGGTAGTCGAGCAGCCGTACGGGCACGGGTCGCCGCTCGACCACCCGGCGCTCGTGCTCGAGGAACCCCTTCGGGTCAGGCATTGGCCGCTACCATCACAGCCATGTCCACATCGGACCCCGACGCCTCGGCCGCGCGGATGGCGGCCAGCGCGCGTTTGTAGTCCCGCGGCACGACCGCGGTGAACTCGGTCGCCGCGGCCGGCCACCGGCGCAGCAGTCCGGCCGCTACCGGCGAGCCGGTCTCGAGGAAGTGTCGTTCGATGAGGTCGCGCAGTGCCACCCGGTCCGACGGACCGACCCCTTCGAGGTCCACGAGTTCGAGGTTGACCAGGGTCGGGTCGAGGTGCCAGACGAACGCGACCCCGCCGGACATGCCGGCCGCGAAGTTGCGCCCGGTCGGGCCGAGTACGACGACCGTACCGCCGGTCATGTACCCGCACCCGTGGTCGCCCACGCCCTCCACGACCGCGACGGCCCCGGAGTTGCGTACGCCGAACCGCTCACCGACGCGGCCGCGACAGAACAGCTCCCCGCTGGTCGCTCCATAGAGGATGGTGTTGCCGGCGATGATGTTCTCCTCGGCCGCGAACGGCGCAGCCTCGTCCGGCCGCACGATCAGCCGCCCGCCGGACAGCCCCTTGCCGACGTAATCGTTCGCGTCGCCGTAGAGCCGCAGCGTCACTCCACTGGGGACGAACGCGCCGAACGACTGGCCGCCGCTGCCGCGCAGGGTGATGTCGATGGTGTCGTCGGGCAGTCCCTTGCCGCCGAACCGCCGGGTCACCTGGCCGCCCAGCATCGCGCCCAGCGCCCGGTGCTCGTTGCGTACCTCGGTCAGGATCATCACGGGCGTGCCGTCCGCCAGCGCGGGTGCGGCCGCCTCGATCAGCGCGGTGTCGAGCGCGAGATGCAGCCGGTGGTCCTGCTCCCGCAACCGCCGCCGGGCACCGTCCGTCGACGGCACGTGCAGCAGCGGAGTCAGGTCCAGACCGCGCGCCTTCCAGTGGTCGAGCGCCGGCCGCACGTCGAGCAGCTCGGCGTGCCCGATCGCCTCATCCAGCGACCGGAACCCCAGTGCCGCCAGGTAGCCGC
Organism: Micromonosporaceae bacterium; assembly: GCA_035650075.1. Classification (GTDB taxonomy): domain Bacteria; phylum Actinomycetota; class Actinomycetes; order Mycobacteriales; family Micromonosporaceae; genus DASSUC01. Next base: position 33,937 of record DASRII010000265.1, read on the forward strand.
GCACCTCCTCGGCGAGGAACAGGAAGAAGTTCTCCACGAACTCCGGCTTCCCGGTGAACCGCTGGCGCAGTACCGGGTTCTGCGTCGCGATGCCGACCGGACACGTGTCCAGGTGGCAGACCCGCATCATCACGCAGCCCGCCACGATCAGCGGTGCGGTGGCGAAGCCGAACTCCTCCGCGCCGAGCAGCGCCGCCACGATGACGTCCCGCCCGGTCTTGAGCTGGCCGTCGACCTGCACGGTCACCCGGTCGCGCAAACCGTTGAGCAGCAAGGTCTGCTGTGTCTCGGCCAACCCCAGCTCCCACGGGGCACCGGCGTGCTTCAGCGAGTTCAGCGGGGAGGCACCGGTACCGCCGTCGTGCCCGGAGATGAGGATCACGTCGGCCTTCGCCTTGGCCACGCCGGCGGCGACGGTACCGACGCCGACCTCCGCGACGAGCTTGACGTGTACCCGAGCCTGCGGGTTGACGTTCTTCAGGTCGTAGATGAGCTGGGCCAGATCCTCGATGGAGTAGATGTCGTGGTGCGGCGGTGGGGAGATCAGGCCGACGCCGGGCGTCGCGTGCCGGACCCGGGCGATCCACGGCCAGACCTTGTTGCCGGGCAGCTGGCCGCCCTCCCCCGGCTTGGCGCCCTGCGCCATCTTGATCTGGATGTCGTCCGCGTTGACGAGGTACTCCGCGGTCAC
>DASRII010000266.1:0-6290 GCA_035650075.1 Micromonosporaceae bacterium
GTCACCGGCGGCGGGCCACGGTCACCAGGAAGCGCACCTCCCCCCACAGGCCCAGCACCGGCTCGGCGGCCAGCCGCTCGAACCGGCGGTCGTACTCCGCCTCGTCCATCAGCCCGAAGACATCGACGATGGCGGCCTTCGCGGCGCTCATGCTCATCAGCATGTACGCGTGCCAGCGCTGGCCGTAGCTGGTGGCGCCGCCCATCGGGTAGCGCAGCACCTCGGTGGCGACCTCATCGAAGCCCACCTCGTGCAGCAGTCCGCCTATGGTGCCTTCCAGCCCGGCCAGCCCCACGCGCACGACCAGCTGCCGACCGGCCGCCAGCAGCTCCTCCGCGGCCGGATGGTCCAGCCGTAGCGCCTCGTCGGGCACGTTACCCAGCAGCACCACGCCTCCGGGCCGCACCGCCGCCGCCAGGTTGGCCAGAGCGCTCCGCCGATCCGGCAGGTAGGGCAGGACCATCCACATCACCGCTGCGTCGAAGCCGCCCACCGGCCTGACGTCCGATGGCACCGGCTGCCGGGCGTCGTGCACCAGGAACCGCATGTTCGGCGCGGCCGGGCTGCGCGCGGAGGCGGCCGCGACCGCCGTGGCGTCTACGTCGACCCCGACCGCCTGCGCCTTCGGGTACCGCCGCGTAATCTCGCAGGTGAACAGGCCCTCACCGCAACCCACATCCAGCACCGACCAGTCTGCCCAGCCGGGGTCGGTGGACAGCCCGCCCAGGCGCAGCGCCTCGTCGAACCACAGGTTGAAATCCTCCCGCAGCAGGCCGAACTGGTGCTCCAGCCGCCGCCGGTCATCGACATTGCGTTCGAAGAGATAGTTCGAATGCCCGCTCAACAGCCCCCGCGCGGGCTCCGTCCCATCGTTCATGCCGGTCTCCCTTCATGGCCTGCTCGCCAGCGGCCCGGCCTATCGCCCGCGGACGCCCGCCACCGGGCTACTCCGCAGGTCTACGCGGTTCGCCTTCTTCGGATCCTGAGGTACATCCTGCGCGCGTCAGGCTCCTCCCTCCAGGGTGATCGTCACCCGGGCGAGCCACGAGCCCCAGCCGTCGGCGGGCTGGCTGTCCCCGATTCGCAGGTAGAGCGTTGAAGCGCCGGCGCGCAGGTCGTTGAGGTCGAGGCTGCGCTGGGCGCGGTTGGACAGGTCCCGCACGTTGCCGGTCTCTTCCAGGATCGTGCGCCAGGTCTGGTTGTCGGACGACACCTGGACCAGGAACTGGTTGCCGATGTCGAGGGCCACCGTGCCGCCGGTGACGTCGGATGGCAGCGGGAAGCGGTACGTCGCATAGCTGTTGCCGTCGGTGAAGCGGGCGCGCCCGTCGTAGACAGCACCGTCGAGCTGCGAGGCGTCGGCGTCGAACAGCCAAGGCAGCTCGGCGTCGGTGCCGGGGGTGAACACAATTGTGTCGCCAATGACGGTGACGGTGGCTGTGGCCCGGGCAGACCCCTGGTCCGAGCTGACGGCGACCGCGACGGGGTAGCTGCCGGCGCCGGCGTCGCCGGGCGCGGTGACCTGCACGGTGACCGTGTGCGAGGCACCCGGCGCGAGCTGGGTGAACGTCGCGGTGGCCGGCTGCACCGCCCAGCCCGGCGGCCCGGTCACCGCGACCTGCCCGGTGGCCGGGGCATCCGCGTAGTTCGACACCGTGACGGGCATGGCCACGGTGTCGCCGGCGGCGACGACCGCGTTGTGAACCTCGACGACGAGCGGTGACGTGTCGGCCGGCGCCGGGTTCAGCAGCTCGACCTCGGCCAGCGCCGTGGCACCGGCGCCGCCGTTGCCGGTGACCCGCAGCCGGTAGAGGCGGTACGCGCCCGGGCTGCGCACCTGGAACGGGCGCGTCTGCGACCGCCAGCGGAACGTCTCCTCGCCGCGCTGGTCCAGCACCGTCCAGGCGGTGCCGTCCCGCGATCCCTCCAGCACCCAGGCGCGCGGGTCAGCGGCCGGGTCCCCGGCGGCCGAGGTGAGCGTGTAGAAGCGGACCGGCTGGTCGACCCCACCGAAGTCGAGCTGGACCCACGGCTGCGCGCCGGCCAGCGTCACCGCCGTGCGCGAGTCGTCGTCGACGAGTCCGGTCGCGTCGGTGTCGCCGCTGGCCGTGGGCGTACCCCGGCGGGTGGCGTCGGCCAGCGGCGCCGGCGCCGCGGTGCCCTGGGTGAGCGACGGCGGCGCGGCGCCCTCGCCGGTGCCCCACTTCGACGGCTGCGGCCCCATCGCGAAGTCCAGCACCCCGCCGCGGGCGAGGACGTCGTGCGGCAGGTACGTCTTGTCGTAGCGCGCGCCGTTGACCCGCAGCCCCTGCACGTACACGTTGCGGGCGTTGTTGGCCGGCGCGTTGATGACGAGGTCCGCACCGTTCTCCAGGTGGACGGTGGCCTTGGTGAACAGCGGCGAGCCGATCGCGTAGTACGGGCTGCCCATCTGCAAGGGGTAGAAGCCGAGTGCGCTGAACACGTACCACGCGGACATCTCGCCGTTGTCCTCGTCGCCCGGGTAGCCCTGGCCGATCTCGCTGCCGAGGTAGAGCCGGCCGAGCGCCTCGCGCACCTTCTGCTGGGCCTGCCACGGCCGCCCGGCGTAGTCGTACATGTAGGGGATGTGGTGCGAGGGCTGGTTGCTGTGCCCGTACTGGCCCATCCGCACGTCGCGCGCCTCGCGCATCTCGTGGATGATCCCCCGTACGAGCCGGGGAACATCGCGGTCTCCGGTGTCGCGAAGAACGCGTCGAGCTTGTCCGCGAGCCTGGTCGGCCCGCCGTAGAGGTTGGCCAGGCCGCGCCCGTCGTGCGGGGCGTGGAAGGCCATGTTCCAGCCGTCGGTCTCGGTGTAGTCAAAGCCCCAGACCCGAGGGTCATAGCCGCCCGGTCGCAGGCGGAAGCTGCCGTCGGCGTTGCGGCCCTGGAAGAAGTCGACGGCCGGGTCGAACATGTGCACGTAGTTCAGCGCCCGGTTGCGGAAGTACTCCGCCTCGGCGAGGTAGCGCTCCCGCTGTGCGCCGGTCGCGTGGCGGGCCAGCTGGCTGGCCATGTTCGCGATGCCGAAGTCGTTGATGTAGCCGTCCATCGCCCACGACATCGCCTCCCCGGTGGACTGGACCGAGGTGTAGCCCAAAAACGTCGACGTGGCCAGGCCCTTGCGCCCGACGTTGGCGTTGGGCGGGCGGACCGTGGCGTTGCGCACGGCGGCGTCGTACGCCTCCCGGGCGTCGAACCCGGTCACGCCCTTGAGGTACGCGTCGGCGAACGCGACGTCGCTGCTCGTGCCGACCATCAGGTCCGCGTAGCCGGGCGAGGACCACCGGGAGACCCAGCCGCCGTCGCGGTACTGCTGCACGAAGCCGTCGACCATCTGTCCGGCCGCGGCCGGGGTCAGCAGGGCGTACGCCGGCCACGTCGTGCGGTAGGTGTCCCAGAAGCCGTTGTTCACGTAGACCTTGCCGGGCACCACGGGCGCGCCGGTCCGCGTCGGCGTGCTCGGCGGGGTGGTGGTCGCCGACTGCACGGCGTGCTCGTAGGCCGGGGCACCGGCCGTGCCGGTGTTCTCGAAGCCCGAGCTCGGGTAGAGGAACAGCCGGTAGAGGTTGGAGTACAGGGTGGACAGTTGGTCCTCGGTGGCGCCTGCGACCTCGACCACGCCGAGCTTGGTGTCCCAGGCTTGCTGGGCCCGCTGGCGTACCGCCTCGAAGGTGTCTGTCGGGCCGATCTCCAGTTCCAGGTTGTGCCTGGCCTGCGCGAGGCTGATCAGCGACGACGCGATCCGCATCGTCACCGTACGGTCGGCGCCGGCGTCGAAGGCCAGGTAGCCCAGGACGTTGTCGCGTCCCTGCCCGGTGAGCTTGGCGCCGGCGGTGACCGGCCGGTCGAAGACTGCGTAGTAGAACATCCGCGTCGCGCCGGTGGACAGGCCGCTGCGCACGTCCGAGTACCCGCTCACCACGCCACCCGCGGTGTCGAGGGTGAGCCCGCCGGCGTTGCTGACGTTGTCGAAGATGAGGCTGGCGGCGGTGCCGGGGAACGTGAACCGCAGCATCGCCGCGTGGTCGCTCGGCGTGATTTCGGCCTTGAGTCCATTGTCGAACGTGACGCCGTAGTAGTGCGGCCGGGCGACCTCGTTCGCGTGCCGGAACGGCAATGCCCGCGCCGGGCGGGACGGGTTCGGCACACTGTCGACAGTGGACGGCATGACCTGGAACGTCTGCCGGTCACCCATCCACGGGCTGGTCTCGTGGCTTGCCGAGAACGCCTGGATCCGCGGCAGGTTCAGGGCGTCGTTGGCCCGGTGGTACTCGTAGAGCCAGCTCGTGGAGCCAGCGTTGGTCACCGGCGTCCAGAAGTTGAACCCGTGCGGCACGGCGGTGGCCGGGAAGTTGTTGCCACGCGAGAAGCCGCCGGTCGAGTGGGTGCCGCGCGTGGTCACCGCGTACTGCGACGGTGGGGTGTCGGGTGTATGCGGCGTGGCCGCCTGGTACGGCAGCCGCTTGCGCGCGGTGACGATGTGGATGTCGTCGAGCCAGCCGCGGAAGCCCACCGGGCCGTGCGGGCTGTCGTAGGCCACGAGGACGCGGGTGATGGTCTTGCCGCTGGCGACCCGGCCGACGGTCGCCCGCTTGTAGTTCCACTGGTCGGCGTAGAGCGTCTTGGACTCGCCCTGACCGCGCGGGGTCAGCGCCACGCCGTGCTGGTCGCGGGCGCCCAGCTGGCTGAGGTACGTGCCGTCGCCGAACGCGAGGTCGACCGACACGTACGTGCTCGGGTAGCGTGGATCGGCCGCGGTGAGCTCCGGGAAGACCACATAGGACAGCTCGGTCGTCCCGGTGACCGGGATGTCCACCGCGAAAACCTTGTTGTACGAGTAGCCGCCGCCCGCCGCGGTCGTGCTGCCGGCGTACTGCAACGCCTTGAGCCCAGAGAAGCCGGCCCGGGGCTTGGACACGAAGCCGCCGGTGGGCCCGTTGCCGAGCTGGCTGCGCATCGGCGTCGGCGCCGGTGCGCCGGTGGAGCCGTCGGACAGCTCCCACTCGGCGAGCTGCACGATGCCGGCGCCGCCGTTGCTGGTGATGTCCAGGCGGTAGTACGGGTACGCCGTCGTGTTGGTGAACGCGTACTCCTTGCGCTGGAACCGGGCGGTGAAGACCTCACCGCTTCTGGTGTCGAGGGCGGTCCAGGTCTGGCCGTCGGTGCTGCCCAGCAGGCGCCAGTCGCGCGGGTCGCGCGCCGGCTCGTCGTTGGCTGAGGTCAGCGCGTAGCGCACGACCGTGACGGGTTCGGAGAGCCGGTACTGCACCCATGCGGTGCTGGTGAACACCAGCCACTTGGTGTTCGCGTCGGTGTCGTTGAGGTTTCTCCTTGACCTCGCCGGCCGCGGCGAACTCGCCGCTGGCTGCGATCTCGACGACCCGGTCGGCGATGCTGCCAGAGATGCCGCCGGGCAGTTTTCCGGTGATGTTCGCCGCTCTCGGGTTGCCGTTGGCGTCGAGTTCGGGGGTGTTGACCCACGACGGCTGCGGGTCGCCTGCCTCGAACGAGGAGAAGAACCCGCCGCCCTCGGCCTGCGCGAGCTGCCGGTCGGCGCTCGCTGAGGCGCGCACCGCGTCCTGTGTCGGCGGGGGTGTTGGTGGCGTTGGCGTGGGCGGTGGGCTGGATGAGGGACCGGGGGCCGGTGTGCCGGACGGGCCGGGGTTGGGCAGCGGCGACGGGTTCGCCTCGGCCACGGCGGCTGAGGCACCGGCGATGACGAGGATCACTGCGAGCACCGAAGACCACACGGTGATCCGGGCGGGTTGCAACGGACGAGGACGGCGGGTGTCGGTCATGTCGCAACTCCGGGGAGTATGAGGCCGACGTCGAGGTCTGCCCTTACTGTCGCGACCCTCGCAGACCCCTTCCGGAACCGTCAAGAGGCCCCGGTCAATGGGTCGCCCGCCGCTGCGGTGCTGAACAGCGCGGCACGACCAGCGCGGCGCTCTCCTGATAACTTGTGGGCCCCTCGATCCCCGCTGTCACGCATCGGCGAGGAACTCCTGCATCACCCGTTGTAGCTCGGGAAGTCTTTCCTTGAGCACCTGCCAGACCAACGCGTCGTCCGCCGTGGCGTAGCCACGGATAAGGATGTTCCGGAAGGCCACGATACGAGGCAGGTCGCACCGCCCTCAACTCAAGGTCATTTGAGGATCATTAGTCCGTTTCTTGGTGGGTGCTGGCCTCCGGCTCGGTGAGGGCCGGGTGCGGAATACAAGGAAGCTCCTGATAGGACATGGATTGACTAGATCCACACGTCTGACC
>DASRII010000267.1:0-15207 GCA_035650075.1 Micromonosporaceae bacterium
CGTGTCCGTGGTGGCGTATGGGTACATCGGGTAGCCGGTCGCCGGCCTTGGGTCCCCGGCCGGGTGAGCCCGGTCCGTTGACCGACAACGGGCTTCCTCGGTAGCTGATGGCCAGTTGCGAGACGGTGCGGAAGGCGTAACCACGGACGGTGCGGGGTCGCAGCATGAGTGGGATGAGTGCCGGCGCGATCCGGGTGCGGGCGAACCGGATCAGCGGGTTGGTGGAGGTGGCGATGGTGAAGGCGCGGTCGGTGAAGCGCAGCACGGTCGCGCCGACGGGCGCGCGTTCGGGTTGATAGGTGTCCACCACGGCGTGATTCACCAGCCCGCGTAGGGTGTGGGCCAGTTTCCAGGCGAGGTTGACTGCGTCCTGGATGCCGGTGTTCATGCCCTGGGCGCCGGCCGGGGAGTGAATGTGGGCGGCGTCGCCGGCGAGGAAGACCCGCCCGGCCCGGTAGGCGGTGGCGGCGCGGTGGTGCAGCCGGAAGTTGGTCATCCAGACCGGGTCGTGCAGCCGCACCGTGCCCTGGGTGTAGGTGTCGGCGAGGGCCTGGACCTCGTCGAGGTCGACCCGGACGTCCGGTGGGGTGGGGTCGGCGGGTGACCGCATGACGAGCAGCCGCCAGCTGGCCGGTGTGCCGAGGGGGAAGAAGAACAGCATGCCCCGCTCAGACAGGAACGCGTGTGCGGCTCCGGGATCGATGCCGTCGGCTTCGGCGTCGGCCAGGACGAAGGTCTGCGGGTAGGAGCTGCCTTCAAAACCGATCCCGGCCGCGGTTCGCACGGTGCTGTGCGCGCCGTCGCAGCCCACCACGTACTGGCACGGGATCCGCTCGTCGCGGCCGTCGTCGTGGCGCAGTACAGCGGACATCTCGTCGGCGCCTGTCTGAAGGCCGACGAGTTGCACGCCGCGTTCGACGGTGATCCCGGCCGTGGCGAGGTGGTCGCCGAGGATGCGTTCGGTTTCGGCCTGGGACAAGAAGAGTAGATATGGGTAGGCGGTGTCGGAGAGGCCGAAGTCGAACAGCGGCACCGCGGTCTCGCGTCGACCGGCGTGTATGCGCAGTTGCACCGCCCGGTTGCCGTGTTCGACCAGCTGGCCGGTGATGCCGAGGCCCGCGAGCACCTCCAGGGTGCGGGGCTGGATGGCCAGGGCGCGGGACTCGTGGACCCGGTCGTGGGCGCGGTCGACGAGGCGGGGCCGCACGCCGTGCGCGGAAAGCTCGGCGGCCAGGGTCAGGCCGGTCGGTCCGGCGCCGACGACGAGGACGTCGACCGGGTCGCTGGTCATGATCTCACCGTAGGGTCGTTCAGGTGGTGGTGGTGTGCCGGTAGCGGATGACGGCGGCGGGCACGGTGACGGCGAGCAGCCCGCCGATCCAGGCAAGGGCCTGCCCCACCGCGGTGGCGGTGGATCCGCCCAGGCACAGGGCTCGCAGCGCGTCGACGGTGACGGTGATCGGGTTGATCTTCGCGAAGGCTTGCAGCCAGCCGGGGAACGTGGCGACGGGGACGAAGGTGGAGCTGGTGAAGATCAGCGGGATGACGGCGAGCAGGCCGCCTATGCCGGCGGACTCGGGATCGCGGACCAGCAGCCCGAGCAGCGCGAAGATCCACGAGAAGGCCAGTCCGACCGCCAGGGCGAGGCCGACCGCGGCCACGGCGGCGGTCGGGCCAGCGTGGAAGCGGAACCCGATCGCGGTGGCGACGCCGGTCATCAGCGCGAGGACGAACAGGTTGCGGATCGCGTCCGCGCTGGTGCGTCCGGCGAGCACGGCGGAGCGGGTCATCGGCAATGCCCTGAACCGGTCGATCATGCCGGTGGCCAGGTCGTCGGCGATCGCGACGCCGGTCTGCGAGGCGCCGAACGCGATCGCGAGGACCCAGATGCCGGGCAGGGCGTAGTCGATGTACGTGTCGACGCCGGGTGGGTGGATGGCGCCGCCCCAGGCGTAGGTGAACAGCAGCACGAACAGGATCGGTTGGGCGGTGGCGAACGCGATCAGCGTGGGAACCCGGACCAGGCGGTGTAGGTTGCGGCCGGTGATGGTGGTGACATTGGCCAGCCACCAGCCGGGCCCGGCCATCGCGGTGCGTTCGATTGGCGTCGCGGTCACGCTCATCGCGGGCTCCCCACGGTGGCGGTTTCGGCTGGCGACGCTTTGGCGGGCTGGCCGGTGAGGGTGAGGAACACGTCGTCGAGGCTGGGCCGGCGCAGCGCCAGATCGGAAACCCGTAGGCCGCCACGGGCGAGCCGGGCGGCGACCTCGGGCAGGATCGCCGGCCCGTCCGCGACCGGGATCACCACGCGCTCGTCCGGGCCGATCGTGGGCTCGCCGGTGCCTAGCCCGACCATGGCGGCGGCCAACACGCGCGGGTCGCCCCCCGGGGCCGGCCGCAGTTCGAGGCGGTCACCGCCGACTTGCGTCTTGAGCTGCTCGGCGGAACCGGTGGCGATCAACCGGCCCTGGTCGAGGACGACGATGGTGTCGGCGAGCCGGTCGGCCTCTTCCAGGTACTGGGTGGTGAGCAGCACCGTGGTCCCCCGATGGGTGAGGTCGGCGATGAGCCGCCACAGGCCGAGCCGCCCGCGCGGGTCCAGTCCGGTGGTGGGTTCGTCGAGGAACAGCACCGGCGGCTGGGCGACCAGGCTGGCCGCCACATCCAGGCGGCGGCGCATGCCGCCGGAGTAGGTCCGCGCGGTGCGGCCGGCCGCCGTGGTCAGGTCGAACTCGTCGAGCAGTTGGTCGGCCCGCTGCCGCGCAGCCCGGCGACCGAGGCCGGACAGCCGCCCGATCATGCGCAGATTTTCCCGGCCGGTCAGGTAGGCGTCGAGCGCCGCGTACTGCCCGGACAGACCGATGATCCGGCGCACCATACCGGGCTGCCGGGTGATGTCGTGGCCGAGCACGCTCGCCCTGCCGGCGTCCGGCCGCAGCAGCGTGGCCAAGACCCGTACCATCGTGGTCTTGCCGGCCCCGTTGGGACCCAGCAGACCGAGCACTCTGCCCGCTGGAACCCGCAGGTCCACCCCAGCGAGGGCGGTCACTGGGCCGAAGCGTTTCACCAGCCCGTCGACCGCGATTGCCGCGTCGGCCATTGATCCTCACCCGACCATAGCTAGGTTTGCTACCTATCAAACGGACAGTAGCATACCTACATATGGAGGCGGTAGGCTGCGGCTTGTGAAGGCCGAAGCGCAGGCGCTCAAGGGCCACCTCGACGTGCTGCTGCTCGCTGCGCTGGAGGACGGTCCTCGGCACGGGTACGCGGTCAAGGAGGCGCTGCGGGAGGGCAGCGGCGGCCGGTTCGACCTGCCCACCGGCACCATCTACCCCGCGCTGCACCGACTGGAACAGGCCGGGCTGATCACCGGCTCTTGGTCCACTGTGGATGGACGCCGCCGCCGGACCTACCGGCTCACCGCCGAAGGGGTGCGCCGGCTGCACGCCGACCGCAGCAACTGGCACGGCTTCGCCGCCGCGGTCACCGCCCTGCTGGAGCGCCAGCCATGGCCAGCCACCAGCTGATCGACGCCTACCTCGCCAGCCTCGCCCGGCGGCTGCCCGCCGACACCGTCGACGAGCTCGCCGACGGTCTGCTCGAAACCTGGCACCACCACCTGGCCGACGGGCTGACCGCGGACCGGGCCGCACGGGCCGCGATCGCCGAGTTCGGCGCCGCCGACCGCATCGCCGACGAGTTCGTCGCCCAGGCCCCCGGCCGGCGTACCGCGCGGCTGCTGTTGCTCACCGGGCCGGTGATGGGCGCCTGCTGGGGCACCAGCCTGATTGCCACCAAGGTCTGGACCTGGCCGATCCCACCCGCGCTCGGTGTCGCCTACCCCGCGGTGCTGCTGGCCACCGTTGCCCTGCTTGTCGGGGCGGCGACCAGCCGGCACAGCTACCGCCGCACCCGCCTCGGCGGTCTCGCCGCGCTCGTGCTCATCGTCCTGGACGCGGCGATGATCGGCGCCGTCGGCATGCTCGCACCAACTGTCGTGTGGCTGATGGCGGTCGCGGTGGCTGCGAGCATGGTCCGCATCGGACTTGCCATCCGCGCGCTGCCACACGCGCTGACGAGCTGACAACCTGCTGGTGGATGGAGCGCGCTGAACCCGCAATGACGTTGAGTCTCCCGTGGCGGGAGAATCTAGGGTCCGTCGTATGGATCCGATCGAACCGGTTGTCAGCCGCGAGATCTACGGCATGCCGGTCTTCGTCACGCTGACCGTGGCCGACCTCGACCGTACCGTCGACTGGTACGTCAACGGGCTGGGCTTCATCAGCCTGTTCACGATGCCCGGACCCGATGGCGGTCCGGCGCTGGTACACCTGCGGCGCGGCGGTGGCCTCGTGGAAGGCCCGGCCGATACGCCGTGGAACACCCGAGACGTACGCGCGACGGACCCGGACGGCTACGTCGTGGTATTCACCGCCCGGCGCCCGGTGGACGAGCAGGACGAACGCTTCACCGCGATGATGCAGGAGCAGGCCCGCCTACAGCTCGGCCGCTGACAATTTCGCGCGTACCTGGTCGGCGTCGGGGTGGTCGAGGTCGTCGAGGATCGTCAGGGCTTGTTGCCACGCGGTCCGGGCGGCCTCGGGGTCGCCGGCACTGAGATGGGTATCGCCGAGGTGAGTGAGGGCCAGGGCCTCGTAGTAACTGTCGCCGAGGTCCAGGAACATATGGAGGGCGCGCCGGTAGCAGCTGATGGCGTGGTCATACTCGCCGAGGTGGTGGTGGGCGTACCCGACGCTGTCCCAGGCGTGCGCCTGCCCGGTGCGGTCGCCGAGTTCCTCGTACAGGGTGAGGGCCTGCTGGCAGGCGGTGAGGGCCTCGCAATGGTCGCCGAGGATGGCGTGGCACCAGCCGACCACGTTGAGGGCCTGGGCCTGCCCGCGCCGATGACCAGTCGCTCGGTACAGGTCAAGGGCTTGGCGGGCGTGGTCGAGAGCCTCATCGTTGCGACTCTGCCGCTCCCGTACCAGGGCGAGGTCGTGGTGGCTGTGGGCTTGTCCGATTGGGTCGCCAGTCCTGGTAGTCAGATCGAGGGCCTGCCGCAGCTCAGTGGCGGAGTCCTCGAAGCGGCTCAGCCGTGTGTAGGCGCGTGCGAGGCTGCGGTAGGTGCGGGCCTGCACTGTCGGGTCGGCTAGCCGCCGGGCGGCGGCCACAGCTGCGCGTTGGGTGACGATGTTGTCGTGCCAGTGTCCCCGCCGGTTCGAGAAGTCGGCGATGGTCCAGGCGAGCTGCCACGTGTGGGTGTCGAAGCCTTTGGCGGCGGAGTGGCCGACGGCGGCCAGCAGTACGGCGTATTCAACCGTGAACCAGGCCATGGCCTGCTTGTCGTTGGCGAGTTCTTCCAAGGCTAGGCCGGGTTGGGGCGAGGTGAGGGAGATCGGCTCGCGGGCCGGATACAGCAGTCGGGCCGCGGTGTACGCGGTGTGCAGGTAGTGGTCGAGCATCCGGCCGGTGGCGATATGACGCTCGGCGTCGGGGTCGATGGTGTGGGCCTGTTCGACGGCGTAGGCGCGCAGCAGGTCATGGTATGTGTACCGGCCGGTGGTGGGCTCGATTACCAGGTTGGCCCGGGTCAGCTCGGACAGCAGGGGCCGCACCGCGTCGGGGGTGATGCCGGCGAGGCTGGCCGCGGCCGGGGCGGAGATGTCCGGGCCGGGGTGCAGCCCGAGCAGTCGGAAGAGCCGCGCGGCGTCCGGGGTCAGCGCCTGGTAGGACCAGGAGAACACCGCCCGCACGTCGGTGTGCGGGTCGTCGGTGGTCAGGGTATCGAGGCGGTGGCGGGTATCGCGCAGTTCGCCGGCCAAGGCATACAGCGGCAGCCGGGGGTGGGTGGCGGCACGGGCGGCCACGATGGCCAGGGCGAGGGGTAGGCGCGAGCAGCGGATGATGATTTCGGCGACGGCGTCGGGTTCGGCGGCGGTCCGGTCGGTACCGAGGCGGCGGGCCAGCAGGTCGTGCGCCTCGTCGGGGGTGAGCAAGTCGAGGGTGATCGGGTGGGCGCCGTCGGCGGCGACCAGGCCGGTGAGCTGGTTGCGGCTGGTGACCACCACCAGGCAGCTGCCGGCGCCAGGCAGCAGCGGGTGCACTTGGGCGGTGTCGCGGGCGTTGTCCAGCAGTACCAGCATTCGTCGGCCGGCCAGCGTGCTGCGGTAGAGGGCGGCTTGGGCGTCTGGGTCGGCCGGGATGCGCTGGGGCGCCACGCCGAGGGCGTCGAGGAACCCGCGGACGGCCGTGGTCGGCTCGGTAGGGGTACCGCTGGGGTCGAAGCCGCGCAGGTTGACGTACAGCTGCCCGTCGGGGAAGAGGTCGGCCACCCGGTGCGCCCAGTGCACGGCCAGTGCCGTCTTGCCGACTCCGGCGGTGCCGGCGATCGCCGAGATCACCATCGTGGTCGTCGCGTCCCCGGCGAGCAGGGCGTCCATGTCGTCGAGGTGCCGGATGCGACCGCAGAATCCGGCCACATCCGCCGGGAGCTGGCGGGGGACGTCCGTTGCACCGGGGGGCGCCGCCGGTTCGCCCCGGACGGCGGCGAACAGCCGCGCTCGTTCGGCCTCGGTCAGGTACAGCGCGTCGGCCAGCAGCTTCACCGTTTCGCTGCGGGGGCGTCGGGCGGTGGTGGTTGACTCCAGCCCTCGGATTGTCCGCACCGCTAGGCCGGTGAGCTTGGCGAGCTGTTCCTGGGTGAGCAAGGCCCGCTCCCGCCAGCTACGCAGCAGCTCCGGAAGAGGGCAGTCCCCGTCGTCGGCCATTGCCGCCTCGTGAAGTTGCCTGTTTTTGTCCTGCTGTTGGCCTCGATTATCGGGCGGGATCCCAGCAGATTCCAGGACCATGGGATGCTGCCGTCGGGCTGTAGCGATCGCGCTTACCTGGATACTCGTCGTTTCGGTGGGATTGGTGGTGGGCGCCGAGCCGGCATTGACCCGGCCGGCCACGGTGGTTCCGTCGTGGCTGACCGAGCTGGTCCCGGCCACGCCGGCCGATGACCCGGTGGCGCCGCCGATGCCGGTCACTGTCGGGGCACCGCTGGGCCGATCCCGGCCCGCGCCGGTCGATACGGCGACCTTTCCCGAGCCGGCCACCGGGGCCGGCATAGTCTCGCTCTCTGCGCGCGATGTCACTTCGTCGACGGCGCGACTCGAGACGCTGGATCGGGCCGCCGCTGCGCGGGCCGGTGTGTCGGGTTTCGTGTTCCGCCTCTCCGGCGTCTCGGCGCCGACGACGGTCTCGGTCGACTACTCCGGCTTCGCTCATGCATTCGGTGCCGGGTACGCCGACCGGCTGCGCTTCGTTGTGTTGCCGGACTGTGTGCTGGATACGCCTCGCCCGACGGGCTGCCGAGCAGAGGGCGTACCGTTGCCGTCGCGTAATGACGCCGCGGCTTCGACGTTGACCGCGGACCTGGCCGCCAGCGACGGCGCGATGCTGCTGGCGGTGACCTCGGGGGTATCGGGCGAGACCGGCACCTTCGCCGCGACACCACTGTCGTCGTCGGGGCATTGGCAGGTGGCGCCAGGCTCGGGAGAGTTCTCGTACACCTACGACGTCGTGGTGCCGGAACCGCCGGCCGGCACCGCGCCCGACGTGGGGTTGACGTACTCGTCGGGTGCGATCGACGGGATGGTCTCCACTGGCAACACCCAGGGTCCGCGGACCGGGGTCGGCTGGAGCGAGTTCGCATCGTCCTTTGTGGAACGTCGGTACACTTCCTGCCGGGACACGGTGGGCACCGGGGATCTGTGTTGGAAGAGTCACAACGCGACGATCGCCCTCAACGGTCACTCGTCGGAACTGGTACCGGTCGACGCGGCCCGGTCCACATGGCGGCTGAAGGACGATCCAGGGTGGACGGTGGACCACCTGCACCTGGTCGACGACAGCAACGGTGACGACAACGGCGAGTACTGGAAGGTCACCACACCCGACGGCATCCAGTACTTCTTCGGGCTGGGCACGAACCCGGACACCCAGCAGGCGACGAACTCGACGTGGACCGTGCCGGTGCTGGCCGACAACTCGGGTGAGCCATGCCGGGGCGCCGGTGACGTCGTCGGCGCGTGTGAGCAGGCGTGGCGGTGGAACCTCGACCGCGTGGTGGACCCCAACCAGATGACCACAACGTACTTCTATTTCAAGGCGATGAATCGCTACAAGGCACTCGGTGGGTTGGGTGGGGATGTCGCGCATCCCTACGTGCGTGGTGGGCGGCTGGACCGGATCGAGTACGGCAAACCCGCGAACACCGATGGCACGGTGTCGGCCGCCGCGCGGGTGGTGTTTGTCGGCGAGTACCGCTGCGTGAACCTCGACGACACCTGCCCGCGGCCGGTACCGGGCAACGCGTCACTCTTCCCGGATGTGCCCAACGATCTGGTCTGTGACGCCAACTGCTTGGTGACCACGCCGACGTTCTTCGCCACCGACCGGTACTCCGCGGTGCGCACCGAGGTACGCGTCGGCGGCGTGTGGAAGGCGGTGGAGCAGGTCAACCTGTACCACGCGTTCTTCGCCAACGGCGACGGCGATCGCAAGCTGTACCTGACCGGCATCGGGCGGGTGGGCCTGCTCGACGCGGCCAACCTCGGCGAGGTGCTGGCCCTGCCGCAGGTGAACTTCGTGCCTGTGGAACTGGCCAATCGGGTCGACGTGAACCTTTCCGTGGGCAAGAAACCGATGGGGCATTTCCGGGTCGGTGTCATTGTCGACGAGTACGGGCACAACACCAGGATCACCTATGGTCAGAAATCGCGGTGTCCGGCCAGCAAGGTGGGTCCGTCGGTATCGTGGGACACCAACTCCCAGGACTGCTTCCCGCAGAAGCTGGGCACCTCGTGGGCGACCTTCCACAAGTACCTCACCACGAAGGTGGAGGAGATCGACGCGGCCGGTGGGTCACCGGCGATGGTCACGTCCTACACCTACGAGGATGTCCCGGCCTGGCACCACGATGACGACGAGTCCGCCTCGGCGGCTGATCAGTCCTGGTCGGACTGGCGCGGCTACGGCACCACCACCATCACCCAAGGGGCGTCGAAGACCCGGATACGGTTGTTCCGTGGCATGAACGGCGACCGGACGGCGGCTGGCGGCACGCGCGTGGTGACGGTGCAGCCCTTCACCGGCGCCGGATTCGATGCCGTACCGGCCGTTGCCGACGAGCCGTGGCTGGCCGGCGCAACGCTGGTCGACGCGGACCTCGGGGCGGCCGACGAGGTGCTCCAGGCCACCCACCACCAGTACGAGGCCCGGGTCACCGCGCAGGGCAGCGCCGACCCGCAGGACTGGGCGGTGTGGACCGCCGAGACCAGCGCGACCACGAGTGTCGCCGCCTCCGGTGGCGGTTTCCGGCAGCAGCGCACCCGAACCACATACAACACCGACTCTCAGCCGGAGACGGTGCTCGAGGAGGGTTGGCTGAACCAGACCGGGGACGAGCGCTGCGGCCGTACCACCTACGCGGTCAACCACAGCTCCGGAATGCTCGCGTACCCGGCGAGCGAGGTCGCCCTGGCCGGAAGCTGCTCCTCCACCGCCGAGCTGTCCCACACCGAGACCTACTACGACGGCGCGACGACTCTCGGCGCCCCGCCGACCCGGGGTAACCCGACCCGCCAGCGCGTGAAGCTCGACCCGTCCCGGTGGGTGACCACTGTGGACACCGGCTACGACAGCCTCGGCCGGGTGACTCGGGAGACCAACGCCGCCGGTCACGTCACCGAGACGGCGTACGAGCCGACGCTGGCCGGCGGGTATCCCCGGACTACGGTCGAGACCAGCTACGTCAACGGCACCACCCACGTCACGACGACGGAGTGGCAGCCGGCGTACGGCGTACCGTTGAGGGTCACCGACCCGAACGGCAAGGTGACCAGCTACGCCTACGATCGCCTCGCCCGGCTCGTCGCGGTGCGGCTGCCGACCGAGCAGGCCACCGGGTCTCCGCGGTCACTGGAGTTCTCATACCAGGTCTCGCCGACAAAGACCGCCCTGCCGATCGTCCGCACCCGCCGGCTGGCCTCGCACCAGGCCGCCACATTCGAGGACACCTGGGTGGTCTTCGACACCGCGCTGCGGGAACGGCAGACTCAGGCTCTGTCTCCGGAGTCGGGCAAGGTGCTCGTCACCACCACCGCGTACGACGACCGAGGCTTGGTCGCCGAGGAGATCCCGGCACAGGCGGTGCCCGGTACACCCGGTACCGGCCTGCTGTCCGCAACCTGGGACAACCGCACCCGCACGTGGTACGACACGTTGCAGCGGCCGATCCGCGAGGCGTGGTTCCGCGGCGGGGTGGAGCAGTGGGCCGGCCTGACCACATACACGCACGACACCACGACCGTCGAGCACCCGGGTGGGCGCAAGGCCCGCAGCCAGGTCGACGGGCTCGGCCGCCTCGTGCGGGCCGAGGAGTGGGACGGCACCGCCTGGCAGCCCACCACGTACGGCTACGACCTGGCCGACCGACTCTCCTCGGTCACCGACCCCGCCGGCAATACCATCACCCACACGCACAACATGGCCGGCTGGCGGCTGAGCATGGATGACCCGGATGCCGGGCTGTGGCGTTACGGCTACGACGACGCCGGGCGGCAGACGACCGTAACCGACGCCACCGGTGCGGTCACCCACACCAGCTACGACTTGCTGAACCGGCCGACCGCGCGCCGCGTCGGCGGCCCCGCGGGGGCGCTGCTCGCGTCGTGGTCGTACGACGCGGCTGGGGAGAAGGGCCTGCTGGACCGCTCCACTCGGGTGACCCCGCAGGGCAGCTGGGTGGTGGACGTGGCCGGCTACGACGGCCGCGACCGGCCGACCGGCACTGTGTTGACTGTGCCCGCCGGCGTACACGGGCTGTCCGGCAGCTATCCGGTCGGCTACGGGTACGACGCGGCCAACCGCGTGGTCTCGACCACCTTGCCGGCGGTCGGGGGGCTGCCGGCGGAGACGGTCACGACGCAATACAACACGGTCGGGCTGCCCGAGCGGATGGTCGGCATCGACGAGTACGTATGGAACGTCCGTTACGACAGTCGCGGTCGCCCGTCCACCGCCGGCCTGGGGCCACGGCCGGGCGGGCAGACGTGGCTCGGCACGCTCTGGACCTACGACCTCGACCAGCGACTGGCTCGCATGCAGGCAGCGCTCAACGGAGCGGTCTCCGCCGACCACGAGTTCGGCTACGACCCGGTCGGCACCCCGACGTCGCGCACCACCCAGCTCGGCAGCCAGTCGTGGCGGGAGTGCTACGGACACGACACCAGGCTGCGGCTGGTATCCGCGTACACGACCACCGCGGCGGTGTGCGACGGGACACTGCGCGGCACCGGCCCGCAACCGTACGACCACACGTACACCTACACGGCCGACGGCAACCTGAAGACCCGGGTCGAGGGTCCCACGACGTACCTCTACACGTACCCGGCCAGCGGCGCGGACCGCCCGCACGCCCCGACGGCCGCCGGCTCGGCCAGCTACGGGTGGAACACCAACGGGAACCTGACCTCACGGACCGTGGCCGGTGCCACCGATACGTTCGCCTGGGACGTGGAACGGCGCCTGGCTTCGGTATCGGGTCCACAGGGGACGGACAGCTTCGTCTACGACGCCGACGGGGCCCGCCTGCTCCGGACGACGGCACAGGGCCGCACCTTGTACGTGGCCGGACACGAGATCACCGCCAGCCTCGACGGCTCGACCGTCACCGCCAGCCGAACGTACGACTTCGGCGGTTCGCCGGTCGCCACCCGCACCACGACGGGAGTGCACTACCTGCTCACCGACCAACAGGGCTCGGTCGAAGCCAGCGTGCCATCCGGTGCCGCCACGCCCCAGGTGACAAGAACCTACGCACCCTACGGGCAGCAGCGCTCGGGTAGCGGATTCGTCACCGACCGGGGGTGGATCGGCCAGGTCGAAGACGACAACTCGCGGCTGTCATATCTCAATGCGCGCTACTACGATCCAAACCTCGCCCGGTTCATCTCACCGGATCCGCTCTACGACGTAATGGACCCGCAGAGCATCAACCCGTACGCGTACGGATCGAACAACCCCATCGCCAACACCGACCCCGACGGGCTGAAAGCCAAGAAGCCCAAGGGCACGCCCGCCAAAGCAAGTGCGAAGGCCGCCGCCGCGGCCGCCCGCGCCGCCGCCCGGATCGCCAAGGCCGTCGCGGCCGCGGCCCGCACGATGGCCAAGGCGGCGGCCCGGGCAGCCAAGGCGGCCAAAGCAGCGGCCAAGAGCCCCAAGAAGGTACCAGCGAAGCTCACCGCGGTTGAGAAAGCCAGACGCGCCGCCGCGTTGAGGGCGGCGAAGACGCTCAGCGCGATGCACAAGGCCAACCCCGACCCCGCCTTCTGGAAGTGGATTGCCACGGTCGGCGCCAGGGGCGCGGGCAAGGTAGCCAAGCAGATCGAACACGACAAGAAGGTCGCGAAGCTCAACCGGATCGTGGACGAGATCCAGGCCACCGTCCGTCGCTGGATCGGTTCCGTCGGGAACTGGGTCGCTGACGACAGCGAATCCGGATTCTGTATGTTCGGCCGCAACCCCAACGGAAGCTGCCGCGGCTCGAGTGCGTGGCCGTGGAGTGCCCACGCCAGCGATGGCAACTACTGCATCTTCGGTGGCGGCAGCAACGATGATGGTGGATGTCGCGGTGCCGGCTTCGTCGCACCGATCTACGGCGCGTTGGCCGGTGCCGCGGTCGGGCTGGCTCTGGGAACCTTCGGCTGGCAATACGGCGTGGTGGGTGGCTTCATCGCCGGCGAGTACATGGAGGGGCGGTTCGCTGAGGCTCGGGACCGCTGCGGAGGCCTGGGCGGCATGTTCGGCGGCGACCTCCACGGCCGCGACTGCACCGTCCATCTGGACCCCGACTAGTTGGATGCATGAACCCAGGCGGTACAACATGCGCGAGCGAGCCGCGGCTCTGATCGGAATGTCCATCGTCCTGCTGGGTACGTCGGTGGTGCTGGCACCCGCCGCCTCGGCTGCTGCACGGACGGTGGCTGCGCGGCACCCGCGCCGACCACGCCGGAGACCGTACCGTTCAGGACCCTACACAGCACTACCGAACCAGGAGTCCGCTACCGGATGTGCGCCCGGTGGACCACAACCGGTGGCTACTCGGTGCCCGCACCGCTGTGCGGCGCGCTCGTGACCGGATGATCCGAGCGGAGAAAGCTCATGCCGGCCCAGGCGGCGAGCACAGCCGCGCTTCGTTGGCCAGGCAGTACCCAGTCCAGACCAGCAGGGATCGACGTACACCGGCGCTATATCTCGATTCATAGCTCTTGGTATATGTGTGACCCGTACCTTGTGGCTCGTCATCTATGTACGACCAGAAAGTGACGGGGCTATGAGGACTGCCAAGGGAACGCTGATCATTCTTCTGGTGCTGGCGCTCGTGCCCACCATCGGGGGCGTGGAGTCGCCGTTCCGCGATGGACGGGCCGGCGGGCGAGACAGCACGGCTGGCGGCGTGAACTGGCCTGGCCTCATGCGTGACTTTGTCGGTGGTCAGCCGGCGCGACACCATCCGAGCGGCCCTGTCGTCGTACCCGCTAACGCGGAGGCGCCGGTTGGCCGGGCGTGGCCGGATCAGAAGCGGGTCGAGGAGCTGGTCGGCCAGCGTACCGCCAATGCGAAGTTCTTCCAGTTGTCCGACGGGCGGGTGCAGGCGGAGATCTCGGCCGATCCGATGCATTACCTCGACCCGGCTGGCAGATGGCAGCCGATCGATACGCGAGTCGAGGCGACTGGCCGGCAGGACTTTCCGCTGGGCAATGCTTCGAATGCGTTCACTAGCCTATTCGGTGGGCGACCGGACCGGCTGATCCGGTTCGAGCAGGACGGCCGGTATGTAGAGCTGGGTCTGGCCGGGGCGACTACGGCCGCGGTAGCGCGGCAGTCCGGGTCGACGGTCACTTATCCCCGTCTGGCTGGTGGCGCGGACCTGGTCTACCAGGTGACGCCGACCTCGCTCGAGGAGAAGATCGTCCTTTCCGAGCGCCCGACTGGGCCGGTGTCCTTCACGTTCACTGTGGCAACCGGCGGTCTGGTGGCCGATCCGCGAGCGGATGGGTCGATCGGGTTCGTGCGGCCCTCCGGTGGCGAGCCGGTGTTCGAGATGCCGGCGCCGTACGTGTATGACGCGGCGGACGAGGCGCAGGGCCGGGTCTGGACCGAGCCGGTCTCTCAGCGGCTGACCAGAATGTACGGGCAGACCACGCTGACCTTGTCGGTGGACGGCAACTGGCTGCGCGACTCGGCCCGGCAGTACCCGGTCGTGGTCGACCCCACCATCCGGATCCAGCCGGTGCCGACCGACGCGCAGGACGTGCAGATCTACTCCGGCGCCACCGGTACCAACTACAACAACACGTACCAGCTCAAGGTCGGCACCGACGCGTCGGCCGCGTACCGCACCCTGGTCCGGTTCCCGTTGACCGGAGTGCCGGCCGGCACCGCGCTGGACGACGCCCGGCTGGAGATGTACTACGACCAGACCCATCACACCTGGGGCTTCGACGTGGCCATGGAGGCGCGGCGGGTCACCCAACCGTGGAACGAGTCGACCGCCACCTGGGCGAACATGAACGCCAACATGGCCGCGCAGCCGGCCGGCAACATGGTTCAGGTGGACGACGGCGATGCCGGTACGTCGGTGTCCGGCAGCTGGCCGTTCAGCACCAACACCCAGCTGACCGCGCTGGCGGTCAACGGGGACTACCGGTTCAACAACGACGCCATCGCCGGGCACACGCACACTTGGACCCCGACCATCACCGAGACCGGTGACTACCAGGTGGAGGTGCACTACGTCACCGAGTCCGACCGGGCGACCAACGCGGCCTACACGGTGCACCACGCCGCCGGTTCGACCGCGTACCCCGTAAACCAGACCGGCGGCGCGCGGGGCCAATGGACCACGCTCGGGGTGCACCGGTTCAACGCCGGGACCACCGGTCGGGTGGTGCTCGCCGACGTGGCCAACAAGGCGGTGATCGCGGACGCGGTGCGGTTCACCCGATGGGGTGTGACCACCAAGAAGGCGGCCATCTCCAGCGTGTGGTCGTCGTTCCCGGTCCGCAACGTGGTGCAGGAGTGGGTCAACGGCACCCAGCCGAACCACGGGTTCATGGTGAAGGCGGTGGACGAGGGCAAGCTGGGCCGGGGCGGTCC
>DASRII010000268.1:0-13666 GCA_035650075.1 Micromonosporaceae bacterium
GCTGAACGCCGCGAGCCTAGTGCTGCACTGGGACGGTACGGCCTGGACCCGCGAGACGACGGCGGGTCCCAAGCTCTACGGAGCCGCCGCTGTCTCCCCGTCCACCGTCTGGGGCGTCGGCTACGGCTACAACCAGAACGTAGGCGCCAACCAGACCGCCACCATCAGGACCACCAACGGCTGACGGCTATTCGGCCCGCTAGCCCAACGGTAACGACGCTCACTCCGACCGCAGGGTCTCGGCCACCCGACTGCGGGCGGCTCGTCGCGCGGGCAGTAGAGCGCCGGCGAGGGCGATGGCAAGGCCTGCCAACGTCAGTGGATAGAGCGTCATCGGGTGCAGGACGTCGAAGGCGAATGGTGGTGGACTGACGCCGATTCCGCGCGCGAGCTGAGTCACCAGCCCGTGATAGGTGCGAACGCCCACCGCAATCCCGACCAGTCCGCCGATCAGGCCCAGTACCGCGGCGCTGGTCATGACCATGACCAATAGCTGCCTCGGGCTCATCCCGATCGCCTTCATGATGGCGATGTCGCGGGAGCGTTCGTGGACGTACAGCAGCAGTGTGGAGAACACGCCCACCGCCGCGATCAGCCCGAGGACCACGGAGAGGATAGCCATGATCGTGTTGATGGCGTTGCCGGCGGCATCCGGCCGGGCCTGGCTCACGGTCACGGTCAGGAAGTCCGGTTCCTGGGCGCGGACGGCGGCGGCGAAGCCATCGGCGTCGGAGCCCGGTCGGAGCTGGACGAGATAGCGATCGGGCTGGACATCCGGTGTGGCGGCGGTGAGGGTGGACCAGCCCAGCAGCGCCCCGAAGTTGAGGGAAGCGGTCTCTCCCACGACATGCAGACGGAGCGGATGACCGGCGATGACACCGTCGAAGGTGCTCCCCACATCCAAGTGGGCTTGGTCGAGGACGCCGCGGGTCAGCAGCACCTCTCCCGAGTTCGAGCCCAGCCACCGGCCGCGCACCAGGGCGGCCGACCAACCCAGGCCGCGCGGGTCGTCACGGAAGGCGAGACCGCCGACGGGGTCGGCGATACCCGGGACGACGATGGCGCCCGGGGCGGCCGCCACCACCTGCTGGGTTTGGGGTTGGTCGTTCAGGATGGCCATGACCCGGGGATCGTTCACGGTGTTTCCGCGCAGGACCGATACGTCGCCGTTGAGACCGGACGTCGTGGACAGGCTCTTGGGTATGGCCTCGCGGAGGCCGGAGGCGACCACGATCGTGGTGACCCCGATCAGGACCGCCACCACCATGAGGCCGGCGCGTAGGGGGCGGGCGAAGGCGTCGCCAGCGCCCAGGCTCAGCGGCCGAGGCAGGCGGAGGTGCTGGAGCCGGCGGGCTGGCCACCAGACCCGTGGCGACGGGGGTGCGGTGCCGGCGACGATTGCCTCCACCGCCGACATCCGCGCGGCTCGTAGCGCGGGCAGCGCGGCAGCCGCGACAACGCCGACGAGGATCCCGGCCAGTGTCAGGAGACCGGCGATGGGTGACAAGGTCGGCCGTGACGGCAGGTCGAGGCTCTGGGCCGCTTGGCCAACGAGGGGCATGCTGAGAGCGGTACCCGCAGGAATGCCGACCGCGCAGCCGGCCAGGGCTGGGATCGCCATGCCGACGACCAGCGTCGCGACGACCTCTAGTGGGGTGAAGCCGAGCGCCTTGATGATCCCGATCTCGCGGTAGCTGGCCAGCACGGTGCCGAGGACCAGGTTGACGATGGTGGCGAGGCTGGCGGCGAGGGCGACGATGCCGAAGGCGATCAGCAGGACGAGCAGGAACTGGTTGGTGGCGTTGTACGCGTCGCGCATTGCCAGATGGTTGAGTGATCCGCTGACCGCACCCGCGGGCAGGCTTCCCCGCAGCCGGTCCATATCGTCTCGAAGCTGGGACTGGCTGGGGGTGGTCGGGAACCGGTACGCCATCTCGTAGCCGAGGCCATGATCGCCGGCCAGGCTCGTCACCCGAACGGGCTGCACCCACGCCCGCTGGGTGGTGGTGATGCTGCCGCCGGCGGAGGTCTGGCCGATGTCGATTGCCTCGCCGACCACGGTCAGGACCGGCTTGTCGGCGGTGTGGAGCGATACCAGATGGTCTCCGAGGTGGATTCCGTTCTGCTCGGCGAACGAATGGTTGACGACCACCTCGCCCGGCGCCTCGACCCAGCGTCCCGAGGTCATGCGCAGTATCTCGACCGCGCCGCCGGGGCTGTCCCTGCCGATCAGGTCGAGCTGGTACCGCGACTGCCCGCGGGTGGACTCGCGGTGCAGCACGGTCAGGTACACGTCGGGCCACGGCCCGGCGAACGAGCTGGCTCCGATCCTTGCCGGGATGGATGCCAACTCGGCGGGGCTCACTGTGCGGGCGTCGTAGAAGACCCTCAGGTGGGCGCCTTGTTGGGCCTCGAATGCGCGGTCGTACGGGCGGGTGGACTCCAGGAGAAGGTTGAGCCCGAGGGTGATGGTGCCGCCAGCGAGCGCAACCATTACCGCGATCACCGCCGACTGCAGCCGCCGCCGGCGTACCTCCGACCAGGCTTTGGTAGCGATGGCCCTCATCACTGCTCCTCCGGCATCGTGACCTTGACCAGGTTCTGTGATGCCGGCGGTGTCCCGTCGAGTCGGGTGTCGTCGTCCACCCGGCCGTCGATCAACGTGACGACCCTGTTGGCGTGGCGGGTAGCCAGTTTGGCGTCGTGGGTGACCAGCAGTACGGTCTGCCCCTCGCGGTTGAGCCCTTCGATCAGCTCCATGACCTGCGCTCCGCCGTTGCTGTCCAACGCGCCGGTCGGTTCGTCGGCCAGGAGCAGGAAGGGTTGGTTGATCAGAGCGCGGGCGATCGCAACCCGTTGCTGCTGCCCGCCGGACAGGCGACCCGGATAGCGCTCACCGAGATCCGCGATGCCGAGCTGGGTCAGCACCTGTACGGCTCGGGCTCTGGCCTGGGCCGGCCGGGTGCCCTGCAACTGGGCGGGCAAGAGTACGTTCTCGAGCACGGTCAGGTTGCCGAGCAGGTTGAAGAACTGGAAGACAAAGCCGACCCGCGCCCGCCGGAAGCGGGCCAACCGGGCTTCGTTGAGCCGACCCAGATCCTCCCCGGCCACTCGCACCCGGCCGCCGCTGGGTCGGTCCACTCCGGCGACCAGGTTGAGCAGGGTCGACTTCCCACTCCCGGACGGGCCCATGATCGCCGTGAACTCGCCGCTGTCGATGGCCAGACTCACCCGGTCCAGCGCGGCCGGTCCGCTGGTCCGGTCGTAGGTCTTACTGACCTCTGTCAACTCCACCAGCGTCGTCATCTCTGGTCACTTCCCGTCTTTGATTTCGCGAGCGCAGATGTCCACCCATTTGAGATCGGCCTCGGTGTGTAGGACGGCACCCTGGTAGAGCAGTGCCAGGTCTTCTCGACCTTGCTCTCTGGCGTTCCGCTCAAGGACGGCCAGGTCCTTGAGCCGTTGGAGATAGACCCGCCGCTGGCGGGCTAGCAGGGCCGGCAAGCCGCCATTGGCAACCCGGGACGCCAGCAGCAGCTTGAGGTAGATCTCTTCCCGCAACTGCTGAGGCTCCGACTCCGGCTCGGCCAGCCAGGCATCCAGCGCCTGGAGACCCGCTCGGGTCAGCCGGTAGGGAAGCCGGCCTCGCTCCCCCCGGGCCTCGGCAGGCTCCACCAACCCGTCCCTCTCCAGCCGCTGCAGGGTCGCTGATACCTGGCCGATGTTGACCTCCCACGAACCCCCCAGAAGGTCCTCGAAGCGCGCCTTGACGGAGTACGTGTGCAGCGGCTGCTCCGCCAGGAGCCCGAGAATCCCGAACTTGAGCGACATCTCCCACCAATACTTATCCAGTAACGGTTACCCAGTAACCCATACTGAGAAAGGGTTGTCAACCCTGCCGGCTGTGGTCACAGGTGGCGCGGCTCAGCGGTGCTCGGGATTGTCGAAATCGAACCGGCACCCGGCGTCCCACTCGGAACGTTGGTTGCCGTGGGCCGGGATACCACCGGCGTCGACGAGCATCCGGGCCAGGTGCAACAGGTTCCAAGTCATGAATGTGGTGTTGCGGTTGGTGAAGTCGTTTTCCGGACCTCCCGAGCCTGGGTCCAGATAGGACGGTCCCGGTCCGGCCTCGCCGATCCAGCCGGCGTCGGCCTGCGGCGGGATGGTGTAGCCCAGATGCTGCAGGCTGTAGAGCACATTCATGGCGCAGTGCTTGACACCGTCTTCGTTGCCGGTGATCAGGCAGCCGCCGACCCGGCCGTAGTAGGCGTACTGGCCGGCCTCGTTGAGCAGGTGCGAGCAGCCGTAGAGACGTTCGATGACCCGCTTGGTGACCGACGAGTTGTCACCCAGCCAGATCGGTCCGGCGATGACGAGTATGTGCGCAGGCAACACCTTGTCGCGGTAGATGGCCGGCCAGTCGTCACTGGCCCAGCCGTGCTCGGTCATGTCCGGCCACACGCCGGTGGCGATGTCGTGGTCGACGGCCCGGATCACCTCGACGGCCACACGCTGCTTCCGCATGATGCCGCTGCTTATGTCGATGAGGCCGCCGGTGTGGGACAGCTCCGGCGAACGCTTCAATGTGCAGTTGATGAACAAGGCGCGCAGGTCGTCAAAGCGGGCCATATCTGCTCCCTCCACGGTGGACTCATAGACCATTCAGTCGATCACAACCCGACCGGCGTTACACACCGGTCCCAGCGGCAGCCGCTTGGGTCGGCCGATTCACCGGAGTCCAGACGGGTTCTCGGTAAGGGGTTCGAAATAGATCACCTGGCCGGCCGGCGGTGATCGCGGCGTAGCCTGAGGAGTGTGTGGAGACGAGCCTTGCGGCAGCCGCTGACCTGGTTCTTCGTCGTAGTGATCGGTGTGCTGGCGGGGGTGGGACTGTGGTGGTTCCAGCCGTGGAAGCTGGTCACCGACAGGGTCGTCGATGAGTCCCTACCGGTCATCGTGGCGGATCCGGCTGGATCCCCGCCGTCGGCAGGGCCGATCACACCGGGAGCTGGTAGCCAGGTCCTCGCGACAGGTGAGTTCATCAGCCACGAGCACGAGACCACCGGGACAGCGCACATCGTGCGCCTGGCCGACGGCAGCCGGCAGCTCGTCCTTCGCGATCTCGACACCTCCAACGGCCCGGACCTCAGGGTGTGGTTGACCGATCAACCCGTGATCGAGGGCACTGCTGGATGGCGGGTGTTCGACGACGGGCGGTGGGTAGAGCTAGCGAGGCTGAAGGGCAACCGTGGCGACCAGGTGTACACGATCCCGCCGTCGACGGATCTCACTGGTATGCGCAGCGTGTCGATCTGGTGCAAGAGGTTCGCCGTCTCGTTCGGGGCGGCCGAGTTGAGAACGACGTGACAGCGGCCTCGAGCGAGGCCAGTGGATACGTATCAGAACGGCAATGCGTGCTCGTCGTGGATGACGACCCGACCGTCAGCGACGTGGTTCGCCGCTACTTGGAGCGGGCCGGATACGAGGTCACCCACGCCGCCGACGGCCTCACCGCGCTACACCGGTTCACCCAGCAGCAACCCGACCTCGTCGTGCTCGACCTCATGCTCCCGGGCATCGATGGCCTGGAGATCTGCCGGCGGTTGCGACAAGACGGCATCGGGGTACCGGTGATCATGCTGACCGCGCTCGGCGAGGAGACCGACCGGGTGATCGGTCTGCAGATCGGCGCGGACGACTACTTGACCAAGCCGTTCTCCCCGCGAGAACTGGTCCTACGCGTGCAGTCGGTGCTGCGTCGGGCCAACGGGCCGAGCATCTCGGATGCGAAGCCGCAAACTCTTGTCGACGGCGACCTCGTGGTGGACACCGGGCGACGCGTGGCGCGACTGGCCGGCGTCGAGTTGGCGTTGACCGTCCGCGAGTTCGACCTCCTCACCTTCTTGATGCGGCATCCCGCACAGGCGTTCCGCCGCGCCGAACTGTTGGAGGCGGTGTGGGGCTGGAGCTTCGGCGACCAGTCGACCGTGACCGTCCACGTGCGGCGGCTGCGCGAGAAGGTGGAGGCCGATCCGGCCGAGCCCCGGCGCATCGTCACGGTCTGGGGTGTCGGCTATCGGTACGAGCCCGGGCCGGCCGATGTTTGACTTGCCGTGGCGCGACGCAGTGCTGATCCTCGCCATGTCGGTCGCCGGCGCGCTGATCGTCGCGGTGCCGGGTGCCCTCGTACTGCGGTGGCTTCGCGGCCGGTCGATCGCCCTACATATTTGCGTACTGCTTACCGTGACCGTCGCCGCGGCACTGCTCGGCGTGTTCGGCATCGCCCAGGCGATGTTCATCTCGGTTCACGACCGCAACGTGCTATTCGTCGTACTCGCCGGCTCGGGCGCGGTCAGTCTGGCGATCGGTTGGTGGCTCGGACGCCGGTTGGCCGCGGACGCGGTGTGGGCCGACCAGATGCGGGAGCGGGAGCGGCGAGCCGAGGCGCGGCGACTCGAGCTGATCGCGTGGGTGTCCCACGATCTTCGCACTCCCCTCGCCGGAGTGCGGGCGATGGCTGAGGCGCTCGAAGACGGAGTGGTGGCCGACCCCGACGGCGTGCGGGAGTACTTCGCGAGCATCCGGTCGGAGTCGGACCGAATGGCCGAGTTGGTCGACGACCTGTTTGAGATGTCCCGGATCAATGCCGGCGCACTGCGACTGTCCATCTCGACCGTGCCGCTCGGCGATGTCGTCTCCGACGCGGTCGCCTCGATCGCACCCGTGGCCCGTGCCCGTGGGATCCGCATCATCGCCGACGAGCAAGGCTGGCCAATGGTGTCCGGCAGCGAGCCGGAACTCACGCGGATCGTGGCGAACCTGCTGCGCAACGCCATCCGGTACACACCGTACGACGGGACGGTGCACCTCAGCGGCGGGCGGGACCGCGAGGGAGCGTGGCTGTCGGTGGCCGACACGTGCGGCGGTATCCCCGAGACCGACCTTCCCCGCGTGTTCGAGGTGGCGTTCCGTGGTGAGCCAGCCCGTACCCCGGACGGCACACGGCAAACCGGAGAGACCGGCGGCGGCCTCGGCCTGGCCATCGTCCGCGGACTGGCCGAAGCCCACGGGGGCCGGGTCGAGGTCACCAACTTCGATACAGGCTGCCGATTCGTCGTCCACCTTCCGGCCGCCTGAATTACACGCGATGGACGGCGTCCCTCCGCCCGGCTACGACGCGCCCTCTTCGAGGTTCTTGGCCACGACGGCCATCGTCTGTGCGTACTCCTCGCTCGGGCTGAACTCGACCACCTGGGTGCCGGGCAGACCCGCTTCACCGGTGTGGCCGGGCCCGGCGTAGTAGGCGTCGCCCTCCTCGAACACCTCGTCGCCCTCGGGCCGATGGAAAATGATCCGTCCCTTGATCACGTAGCCCCAGTGATGGCTCTGGCACAGGTCGTCCGGGAGCCCGCGATACATCGGTGTGAAGTCTGTCGCCTCGTCGAACGACTCCAACCCGAGTACGTATCCGTCCGCCTCCACGTAACGCCCCTCGAACCCGGGCAAGCTCTCGACCCGCGCGGGCCCTCGCCGGGACAGCTTCGCGATGACGCCCATGCTTCCACCTCCTCACACCTCGATGGGAACCTCGTACACCTCGTTGGTGGGGTGTCCGGCGAGCTCGTGCACCCGCATGATCGCTTCCTTGTTGGGACCCGTGGACAGGCAGAACGCCTTACCCGATACCGGGTCGAGCCACGCCTTCTCGAAGTGCACGCCCTCGCCGGCCTCGACCGCCAGATCCTTGTCGTGCGCCTCCTGCAGATCCTTCGCCGTAGCACCGACGAATCCACTGTGTACATCCATGAAGGTCGCCATCGCCGTACCCCCTTCGGGTGATCCATCTCCCTCCAGCATGCTCCCCGCGGTCGGCGTCCCGCGGCCGGGCCTGTGTTTCGGCGACCTGGAACGGACGTCCGGGCACGGGGCGGCTGTTCAGCGGCGTTCGGGCCTATCGAGGTCCAACCGGGACTGCGCACGTTCATGACAGCGGGGGGCCATCGGCCGTGCCTACGGTCGCCGCATGCGACGACACGGGACAACAAGAGCGGCGCGGCTGGGTTGTGCGCTGACGATGGTGGCAGCGCTGCTCGGCGGTGGTGGTGCGGCGAGCGCGGCGGCCGGTGGGACGACCTTCATCCATACCTGGCACGGGGACCAGAGCCCGGAACGGTTCGGCTGGGCGGTCAGCGAGTTATCCGATGTGGACGGTGATCGGGTGACAGATGTGATCATCGGTGCGCCGTTGCACGTGGACGCCTCGGGGCAGAACACGGGGCACACCGAGGTGCGGTCGGGGCGTACCGGCGCACTGCTGTACCGCTTCGAGGGTGAGCCGCTCGACCGACACGGGTACGCGATGGCCGACGCCGGTGATGTCGACGGCGACGGTACGGCGGACGTTGTGGTCGGGGCGACCGGCGTGCAGGCGCTGGCCTGTCCCGTGGTGCCGCGTACCGGCAAGGTGTACGTGTACTCCGGCGCGACCGGTGCGCTGCTGCACCGGGTGGTGGGTGAATCGGCCGGTGACCAGTTCGGGGCCGCCGTCGGCGCCGCCGGAGACCCCAACCGGGACGGTCACGCCGACCTGCTCGTCGGGGCACCGTGCCACGACGGGCCGGGCGGGGTCGATGCCGGGAAGGCGTACGTCGTCTCGGGTGCGGACGGCTCGGTACTGCGTACCCACGACGGGCTCGCCGCCGGGGACGGGTTCGGTTGGGGTATTGCCGGCGTGGGCGACTTGGACCGGGACCGCCGTACCGACTACGTGGTCGGCGCCAAGGACGGCGGCGAGGGCGACCGCGGTACTGCGACCGTCTACTCTGGACGGACCGGCCGGGTTCTGCACGAGCTGCACGGCGACGAGCAGTCGGCCGATTTCGGCTGGTTCTTCGTGGCCAGCGCCGGCGACGTGAACGCCGACGGCCGCAACGACATCTACGTCGGCGATTTCTGCGCCGAGGACGCGGTCGGTGGGTGCAGTGCTCCGCTGGGTCAGGCCTACGTCTTCGACGGGCGTACCGGCCGGCTGCTGCACCTGTTCCGCGGCGCGGAACCCGGCGACGGCGCCGGGCCCGGACGTTCGGCCGGCGATGTCAACCGCGACGGACACGCGGACCTCGTGGTGGGCTTCTATGCCAGCAGCACCGGAGCACCATTGGCCGGCCGGGTCGTGGTTTACTCCGGGCGCACCGGCCGCATCCTGCGCGACTACGTCAGCGCCAACGCCGGCGAAACGTTCGGGTACGACGCGGTTGGTCTCGGCGATGTCAACGGCGACCAGCGGATCGACCTGCTTGTGTCGGCCGCCCTCGCCGACGTCGTCTACGTGGTGAGCACCTGAGCCAGACCGGGCAGCCGGCGCACATCTCGCGCGCCGACTGCCCGGCGCAAAGCGCTCGGCGGGCAGCCGAATGCCTCGCGGAAGGCCCTGGTGTAGTGGCTGTGGCTGCTGAACCCGTACATCGCGGCCACCTCGGTCAGGTCCGACCCCGGCCCGCCGGCCAGCACGAGTTCGAGCGACCGGCGCAGCCGCAGGTGCATCCGGTAGCGGCCGATTGTCGAGCCGGTGTGCCGGCGGAAGACCCGGGCCAGAAAGTACGGCGAATAGTGCACGAGCGCGCCGAGATCGGCCAGCGTCAGCGGATCGGCGAGCCGTGTAGCGAGGATCGACACGACCTGCTCGACGGCCCTCCGCTGTGCGGGCGCACCGTTTCCCCTCGTGGCGACCTGCCGCGGGTGGGCCGACACGTGGGCGGCCGTACGCGCCAGCAACGCCAACCCCCACTCGTCGACCGACAGCGGGTCCACCGAGGTCGGCGCCGCGGCGATAACCGCATGCAACAACCGGTGGTGCAGGTACGCCGAGGACTGCAGCGATGCGAACCGCAGTCGAGGACCATGGCGACCGCGCCCGGAAACGAGCCCGAGTCGCGCCGCCAGCTCGTCGGAAACCTCGAAGTACACGCAGCGATCACCCTCGTCGCTCACCAACCGCCGGCGGTAGCACACGCCCGCGTCGTAAGCGAGCACCTCGTTCGCCGTGCAGACGTGCGGGTCCGAACCATCGGCGGCGATGGCAACCGCGGTGCCGGGTACGACGACGTGCGCCCGCGGGCCTATCCAATTCTCGGTACGCCACCGCCGCGCCCATGCCGGGCAACGGAACTCACCGACCACGTAACCCGACCCGGCGAACAGCCGCCGTGCGAACCCGTCGTCGATGGCGTCCGGCACAGAGGCACCGTAGCCACCCCGACAACACGATCGTGTTGCGCGACAGCAACGACACCGCGTCGCGCTACCTGACGCGCCGGTGGCTCTTCGGCCGCATGGCCACCGTATGCCACCCAGGAGGTCAGGTCGGTTGACCGCCTTGCTCGCCGGGGTGGCCAAGTAAATATCAGCCGTTCTGGCCGGATGGTGCGCCGGATCGCCGTGCGGTGTCAATTGGCGGTTCGCCCGTCGACCGTGCGGCGGGTCGTTGTGATCGAATGGGCCTTTCTGCCGCCAGGCTCTGGACGCGGGTGGGTGCCGTGAGCAGGGTGAGGGCACGGCCGCGCGCTGCGTGGTGCCGGGGCATGACTGTGCTCGGGCGAGGGTTCGGGGCCGCGTGCTGCCGTCCCCTCGATCCGGTGGAGATGTCATGGTTCACACTCGGTCCCTGTACCGGCGGCTGCCCGGTTACGTGACGCTGGTCCTCGTCGCGCTGGTCGCTGGCGAGCCCGCGGTCGCGCAGGCCGATCCGCCCGGGCACACCACGATTGTGTCGGACGTTCCCTCCGAACTGACCCCGAACATTACCGACGGCGCCGTCATCGCGATCCACGATGCGGGCAGCAAGGTGATCGTCGGTGGAACGTTCACCACCGTGCAGAACCGTGACTCCACCGTGGACATCACTCGCAACTTCGTGCTCGCGGTGGACAAGACCACGGGAGATGTGGACACCGGGTTCGCGCCGGTCGTGGACGATGAGGTGCTCGCTGTCATCGCCGGCCCGGCTCCAGGGACTGTCTACTTGGCCGGGCGGTTCAATCAGGTCAACGGCGAGGCTCGGCGCAAGGTCGCACTGGTCAACGTAGCCGACGGGTCCGTGGTCGGCTCGTTCGTGCCGCCAGCGTTCAACGGGCCGGTCACCGACATCCAACTCGCCGGTTCCCGGCTGCTGGCCGGCGGCAACTTCACCGCCGCCGGGACCGTGACCCGCAACGGTCTCGCCTCGGTGGACGCCACCACCGGCGACCTGGATGACTACCTTACGGTCGCCCTCACCGAGCATCACAACTACAACGGCACGGGCGCCAACGCGCCGGTTGGCGTCGAGAAGATGGCCATCTCGCCCAGCGGCGCCCACATCGTCGCGATCGGCAACTTCAAGCGTGCCAATGGCGTCATTCATGACCAGGTCGTGAAGATCGATTTGGGAATCAGCGCGGCCACCATCGCCGACTGGAACACCGACCGGTACGTGCCCGCGTGCGCGCGCAACGCCTTCGACTCGTATGTGCGGGACGTGGCGTACTCGACCGACGGTAGCTACTTCGTCATCGGCAGCACCGGTGCCAAGTTCACCGGAACGCTCTGCGACACCGTCTCCCGTTGGGAGAACACGGCTGCCGGAACCGCGCTGCAGCCGACCTGGATCGCCCACAGCGGTGGCGACACGTTCCTGTCCGTGGGCATCAGCGAGCAGGCGGTTTACGTCGGCGGGCACATCCGGTGGATGAACAACTCACTCGGTGCCGACCGGGCCCGGGCTGGCGCGGTACCGCGGGCGAGCATCGCGGCGCTCGACCCGATCAACGGGATACCGCTGGCGTGGAACCCTGGCCGGCATCCGCGCGGCGTCGGCGTGACCGAGATGCACGTCACCGCCGAGGGCCTGTGGATCGGCAGCGACCAGGAGTACATCGGCAACTTCCTGTACCGGCGGGCACGGATCGCGTTCTTCCCCACCGCCGGCTACACCCCGCACCCGACCACGGTGCCGAGCCTGCCAGGCAACGTCTACCAGGCCGGCAACGTCGTCGGCGCGGGCACCAACGACGTGCGCGTACGGTCGTACAACGGCACTACCGCTGGGGCGTCGTCGCCGGTGGCCAACCCGGACGGTACCGCCTGGTCCACCGCCCGCGGAGCGTTCTTTGTAGGCGGGAGCCTGTTCTACGGCATGAACGGAGCGCTGCAGCGGCGCACCTTCGATGGGGTCACGTTCGGCCCGCCGAGCCTGGTCGACCCGTACCACGACCCGCTGTGGGACACCGTGCTCACCGGCTCTGGGACCGTCGGCCAGACTTATGCCGGAGTCACCGTCGACTTCTACGCCGAGATCACCAACGTCACCGGGATGATGTACTGGCAGGGCCGGCTGTACTACACACTGTCCGGGCAGAGCGGTCTGTTCTACCGCTGGTTCACACCCGATTCCGGGATCGTCGGTGCGGACAAGTTCACCGTGAGCGGCGCGACCGGCTTCACCAATGCAGGCGGCATGTTCGTCTCGGGCGGGCAGCTCTACACCGCTGATCGCGTCAACGGGACGTTGTCGCGGCGCGCCTGGGTCAACGGCGCGCCGTCCGGGACGGCGACGGTGGTCAGCGGCCCGGCGATCGACGGGGCCGACTGGCGCGCCCGCGCGATCTGGCTGCACGTGACCGACAACCTCAACCCGACGGCGTCGTTCACCGCCTCCTGTCCGGCGTTGGCCTGCACCCTGGATGCCTCGGCGTCGACCGATCCGGACGGGTCGATCGCGTCGTACGTCTGGGACTTCGGGGACGGAACGGTGGGGACCGGCGTTTCGGCGTCGCATGAGTACCCGGCGGCGGGGACGTACACGGTGACCCTGACCGTCACCGACAACCGCGGTGGCACGGGCACCGCCACACAGACCGTCATCACGACCCTGCCCCCGGTGACCACTGTGGAGTTCCGTGACACGGCGGGCGTGAATGTGTCGTCGGCGGCACCGTCGGTGGTGATCCCAGCAGGCGTGCAAGCCGGTGACGGGATGGTGCTGGCGTTGACAGCGG
This sequence comes from Micromonosporaceae bacterium, assembly GCA_035650075.1. Classification (GTDB taxonomy): domain Bacteria; phylum Actinomycetota; class Actinomycetes; order Mycobacteriales; family Micromonosporaceae; genus DASSUC01. The sequence goes on from DASRII010000268.1 coordinate 13,038, forward strand.
CAGCCAACCCGTTGACCGTGCCGGAGCTGTCGGGATGGACACAACTCGGAGTACAGACCACCAGCGGAGCGACATCGGTCGTGTGGTACCGAATCGCGCAGATCGGCGACGCGGGAACCTCCGTGACCGTGCCCTTGGGTACCACGATGAAAGCGGACCTGCGGCTGCTGGCCTACGCCGGAACGAGCGTGGTGACCCCAATCGCCGGGTTCGCCCGGACGGCCGAGTCGACCGCGGTCACCGCACACGCAGCACCGGCGGTAGACGTATCCGGGACCGGCCGTTGGGTAGTGACACTGTGGTCGGACAAGTCCTCGAGCACCACGGCGTGGACCGCCCCCGGCGGAGTATCCGTGCGAGGAACCGGACTGGGGACCGGCGGCGGCAGAATCACCACGCTGGCCGTCGACACCGGCGGCACCGTACCGCCCGGAACCTACGGCCCACTGACCGCATCCACCGACGCCGCCAGCCGAGCCATCGCCTGGACCGTCGTGCTTGCCCCGGTCGGCGACAGCGAACGCCCGCCGACGGCGTCGTTCACCGCCTCCTGCCCCGGGTTGGACTGCACCCTGGATGCCTCGGCGTCGACCGATCCGGACGGGTCGATCGCGTCGTACGTCTGGGAC
>DASRII010000269.1:0-42303 GCA_035650075.1 Micromonosporaceae bacterium
TCGAGCAGCACCGTGCCCGACCGCGTCTCCGCGTCGTAACTGGCTACCGTCGCCTGCATGGGATCCATCCTATTCGGTGCGTAGTTCCATCAGGTCGGTGCTGGCCCGCAGGACCGACATGCTGAGCGCCGAGGCGAGCAGATCGGCATCGAGGTGGGCCAGTGCGTAGTCGGCGGCGGCTACGTCCGCGACACTGGCGTCGGAATCGTCCTTGGCGGCGGTCAGCGCGCATGCGAGCCAGGTGAGCGCTCCGCTGCGCGGCGAGGTAGCGACGGGCGGTGGATTCGTCGTACGCCAGCAGCGCGACGACCACCTTGGTGAACAGGGTGCTCTGCACGAACGGTGCCGGCTCCTCGACCTGGCCGAGCCAGCCCGCCAGATCCGCCCGGCCGCGGTCGGTCAACTCGTACCTCGTCCGCTCCGGGCCGCCCGCCTTGTCCTGCCCCGCCTCGGTGATCAGCCCGTCGCGGATCATCAGTATTCGCTCAGCGAATAGCTGGCGCAAGCCCCGCGGTGTGCGGTCCCAGACCCAAGATCACCGCGGCGGCCAGATCCTCGGTGGTGTCCACGTCGCGCCGTAGCGTGGGCCAGTCCCCGGCGAGCGGAACCGCGCCGGATGCCGTGTGGGCGGCGGCCGAACCAGGCCCGAAACACGGGTCGAGCGGCACCCCTGCCCGGGCGGCGAGCATGGTCGTGCCGGCCCCGGCCGCGTCGGCGACGAACGCCCGCCGCCCGGGCACGGCGGCCAGGGCGGCCGTCAGCTCAGTGGACCGCAGGGCGGGCAGGTCGGCGGCCAGGGCGGCGACGTCCGCGGTGGTCAGGCTCGCCCCGTGGCGCAGCGCCGCGTTCAGATCAGCATCCGGTTTGTCCGGTACGGCGAGAGCGCCCAGTTCCTGGATCGCGCGTGCCACCACGGCGTCTTCGGTCACCACGAGCGCCTCTCCGACCTCGGGGCAGCGCAGCACGGCCGCCACGGTGTCGAGCGTCATCGCGAGCACGAGCCGCTCGTGCGGTACGCCGGCCGACGCCCCGCGTAGCCGGGTCTTCGCCACCTCGAGGCGCTTGACCGGCAGCACGATCGTCCACACCTGGGTCATTCTGCCCCCCTCAGTCAGGGCTGGCGGTCGGCTACCAGGCATGATTCGCTGACGGGGAGCGGAGGAGGGGCTGTGGCGCGGCGCAGGCTGGGCTTTTGGCGAAGGTTCGCGGTCGCGGTGGTCAAGCCACCGCTGACGGTCATGACCAGACGGACCTGGCGCGGCATGGAACACATCCCCTCGTCCGGTGGGGCGATCATCGTCGCCAACCACATGTCCCACGCGGATCCGTTCGTAGCCGCCCACTACGTGTACGACTCTGGCCGGTGGCCTCAGTTCCTGGCCAAGGCGAGCCTGTTCGACCTTCCGGTACTGGGCTGGTTGCTGCACCGCGTACATCAGACTCCGGTGTACCGCGGCACCGTCGACGCGGCGAAGGCGCTCGACGCGGCAGTGGCCGCGATCGAGGCCGGCGACCTGGTGATCATCTATCCGGAGGGCACCACCACCAAGGAACCGGACCTGTGGCCGATGCGCGGCAAGACCGGCGCGGCACGGCTCTACCTGATCACCGGGGCACCGGTGATCCCGGTCGTGATGTGGGGTCCGGAGCAGATCTTCGACCCCCGTACGCACAAGCTGCGGCTGCGCCCGCGGTCGCCGGTGACCGTGGTGGCCGGCCCGCCGATGGATCTGTCCAAATGGGACGGAGTGGCGCCGACGACCGCGAACCTGTACGAGATCACCGACGAGATCATGCTGCGGCTGCAGGAGATGCTCGTCGAGATCCGGGGCGGTACGCCGCCCGCCGAGCTGTGGACGCCGAAGGCGCGGCGGGAGGCGCAGGAATGAAGGCGGCCGTACTCGGCAGTGGTTCGTGGGGCACGGCCTTCGCGAAGGTACTCGCCGACGCCGGCGGACAGGTGACGATCTGGGCGCGCCGGCCGGAGATCGCCGCGACGATCCGGGACAAGCGAACGAATCCGGAGTACCTGCCCGACCTGCGGCTGCCCCCGGCGGTGGACGCGACGGCCGACGCCGCCCAGGCGCTCGTCGGGGCAGACCTGGTGGTGTTCGCCGTACCGGCCCAGACCCTGCGCGGCAACCTGGCCAACTGGGTGAACTCGATCGGCCCGGAGGCGACGCTCGTCAGCCTGATAAAAGGGATCGAGCTCGGTACCACCAAGCGGATGACCGAGGTGATCGTCGAGACGGTACGGGTACCGGCCGACCGGGTCGCCGTGGTGTCCGGACCCAACCTCGCGGCCGAGGTCGCCGCCGAGCAGCCGACGGCGACCGTTGTCGCGTGCGTCGACATGGCCCGGGCCACACTGGTCCAGCGGGCGATCACGACCGGCTACTTCCGGCCGTACACCAACGACGATGTGGTCGGCTGCGAGCTCAGTGGCGCGGTGAAGAACGTCATCGCGCTGGCGTACGGCATCATCACCGCGATGAGGCTCGGCGACAACACGAAGGCATCGCTGATCACCCGCGGGCTGGCCGAGATCGCGCGGCTGGGCGTCGCCCTCGGGGCCGATCCACTGACGTTCGCCGGGCTGGCCGGGCTCGGCGACCTCGTCGGCACGTGCATGTCACCGCTGTCGCGCAACCGTACGTTCGGCGAGCACCTGGGCCGTGGCGAATCGCTGGAGGAGGCGCAGGCCGCTACCAGACAGACGGCCGAAGGCGTCAAGAGCTGCCTCGCGATCCGGGATCTGGCGCACCGGCACGGGGTGGAGATGCCCATCACCGAGCAGGTCGAACGGGTCTGCCACGAGGGCGTCGATCCGCGCAAGGCGGTGGCCGCGTTGATGAGCCGGGAGACCAAGGCGGAGTAGCCCGTAACGGTTTCGTCATCGGGATGGGCGAGGATACTGAACGTGACCGACGCATCTGCGCTGGGGGACGGTACGCGCTGCGTCCACGCTGGCCTCCCGATCGCCGTACCCGGACGCCCTTTCCTGCCCGGGCCGATGCTCGCCTCCACCTATCACCTGGACCCGGTCGCGGGTCCGGTCACCGGGGTCGACGGTTACGGCCGGCCGGACAATGCCAGCCGGCGGAGCCTGGAGGCCGCGATCGGGGCGCTGGAAGGCGGCGAGTGCGTCGCGTTCGCGTCGGGCATGGCGGCGGTCTCGGCCACGCTGCTGGTGCTGGCGCGCACCGGCGACACGGTGGTGGTGCCGACCGACGGGTACTACAAGACCCGCGCGTTCGCGAGCACGTCGTTGCCTCCGCGCGGCGTGACCGTCCACACCGCACCGACGGCCGGGCCGTATCCGGCGCTGGACGGCGTACGCCTGCTGCTGCTCGAGACGCCGTCCAATCCTTCGCTGGACGTGTGTGACATCGCCGAGCTGGCGCGTCGGGCGCGCGCCGTCGGCACGCTCGTCGCCGTCGACAACACCACGGCCACGCCGGTCGGCCAGCGCCCGCTCGACCTCGGCGCCGACCTCGTCGTCGCGTCCGCCACGAAGGCGCTCACCGGACACTCCGATCTGCTGCTGGGGTACGTCTGCACGCGCACACCCGAGCTGGCGATCCTGTTGCGCGAGTGGCGGGACACCACCGGTGCGATCCCGGGTGGCTTCGAGTCGTGGCTCGCGCACCGGTCACTGGCCACATTGGACCTCCGGTTGGCGCGCCAGTCCGCCAACGCCGCCGCCATCGCCGCTCTGCTGGCCGACCATCCCGCGGTACGCCTCGTGCGCTGGCCGGGCCTGAAGACCGATCCGGCCTACCCGGTGGCGGTGGCGCAGATGCGGCGGATTCCCGGAGTGGTCACGTTCGAGTTGGCGTCGAGGGCGCACGTGGAGCGATTCCTGCTCGCCTCCCGGTTGGTGTACGCCGCGACATCGTTCGGCGGAGTGCACACGACCGCCGACCGCCGCGCGCAATGGGGCGACGACACACCAGAAGGACTGGTACGGCTGTCATGCGGCATCGAGGACACCGCCGATCTCCTCGCCGACTTGACCTCGGCGCTGGCCAGGGCGGAGTAGGGTCGGCGCGTGAGTTCACCACGAAAAACCCGTGTCGCCGTTGTCTTCGGCGGGCGGAGCACCGAGCACGCGATCTCGTGTGTGAGCGCGGGCAGCATTCTCGCCGCGCTCGACCCGGACGAGTTCGAGGTCGTGCCCGTCGGGATCACCCGCGAGGGGCAGTGGGTGCTCACGAGCGGCGACCCGGCGCGGCTCGCGATCGCGGGCCGCGAGCTACCGGAGATCACCGCCTCTTCGGGTACCGCGGTGGTGCTTCCCGCGGACCCGACCGAACGCGGCCTCGTGGTTCTCGACCCGGCGGACGGCGTCAGCGCACTCGGCTCGGTGGACGTGGTGTTTCCGGCTCTGCACGGGGCGTACGGCGAGGACGGCACGATCCAGGGCCTGCTCGAGATGGCCGGTATCCCGTACGTCGGCGCGAACGTGTTCGCCTCGGCCGCCGCGATGGACAAGGAGTTCACCAAGAAGCTCGCGGCCGCGGAGGGGATTCCCGTGGGGCCGTACGCGGTCCTGCGTTCCGGCGCCGTGCTGTCACCGGCCGATCGGGAGCGGCTCGGCGTGCCCGTGTTCGTGAAGCCGTCCCGCGCCGGATCGTCGTACGGCATCTCGAAGGTGAAGGACTGGTCGGAGCTGGACACGGCCGTCACCGCGGCGCGGCAGATCGACCCGAAGGTGCTCGTCGAGGCCGCGATCGTCGGCCGCGAGGTCGAATGCGGTGTGCTGGAAGGGGAGTACGGCGGACCGCCCGAGGCATCGGTCCTGGCCGAGATCCGGGTCGTGAAGGACCACGAGTTCTACGATTTCGAGGCGAAGTACCTCGACGACTCGTGCGAGTACGACATCCCGGCCGCGCTGCCTCCCGACGTGACCCGGCAGGTACAGGAGTACGCCTGCCGGACGTTCACCGCGCTCGACTGTGCCGGGCTGGCTCGAGTGGACTTCTTCGTCACCGATCGGTTGGATGTCTATCTCAACGAAATCAACACGATGCCGGGATTCACGCCGACGTCGATGTTCCCGCGGATGTGGGCGGCATCCGGCCTGGAGTACCCGAAGCTCGTCTCGCGCCTAATACGCACGGCTATGCGGCGGGGCACCGGTCTGCACTGACGGGAATCGCATTTCGACCTGCCGGTTGTACTCCTCGGTCTCCAGGTCGGTCAGCACGTATCCGTCGGCGATCTGCGCCAGCGCGTCGGCCACGTCGATCAGGGTGTCGTGCGAGTGATTGAAGATTTCGACGAGCCGGTCGACCAGCCTGATCGCGTTGTCGTGGGAATGCCACCAGTGGCGGCGGTACTCCAGTAGCGGGACGTCGATATCGGCGATGCTGATCCGCGCCAGGGTGTAGAGGCTGGCGGTGCGCGGAATGTGGCGGTGCGCGGCCTCGTACAGGTCGACCAGCGTGACGACGACCTGGTCGTGTTCGATGGGAATGCTGGGGTCGTAGGTCAGCCACATCCGCCCGAAGTCCGCGGTCGCCGCGACGGACGGGGGCGGCAGGTCGAGCTGCGTATTGGCGAGGGAGTCCGGCGAGGTGAGCGCCTGCTCGAGGGCGTCGTTGATGGTCCGGTCGCTGGCCTCCACGGCCTCCTGCAACCGGTCCAGTGCGCCGGAGATGGACTCGAAGATCTCCCACGTCCCGCTGCCGCTGATGCGGTATTCGCCGGTCTGCACCGGGTCTTCGGCGGTGGTGAGCGTGGAGATGAACCCGGCGACACCCCCGGCGGCATCGATGGCGAACGGAATCTCCAACTCGGGAAACACCACGATGCCGATGGCGTCGGCGATCAGCGAGACCGCGCCGAAGAAGTCCACCTTGACCTCTGGGCCGTGGAGGACTTCGGTGCCGTTGTCGACGAGGGCCTTCAGGTCCCGTTGCACGTGGATGACGGCCTGGTGGTACATCTCGGTGAGGACGACCAGCTCGTGCAGGGCCATCCGCTGGCTCCGCAGCGTCGAGCCGAACGTCTTGGCCCACGCCTCGAAGACCTGGGCCGCCGGACTGCACCACTCGTCCCCGTCGACCAGACCGACGATGCCGCCCATGTGCTCGATGTTCACCGTGCGGTCGAGGCGGCCGAACGCACTGGATATCGGGGCGCCCTCGCCGGAGTCGTTACCGGCGCCGAGGTCGTCGATGAGTTGGCGGTACGGCGCCCGGTCGAGGTGGGCGTAGCCCATGAAGCGCGAGCACAACATCTCGACCTCGAAGAGGAACGCCTCGCACTCGGCCACCTTGCGCGCGTCGTACTCCGGTGCGGTCTGCTCGCTGACGGCCATTCCGCCGTCGCGCTGAACAACGAACCCGAACTCTCCGGCGTAGCTCTGCTTGAACGCGTCCCTGAGGTCGTTGACCTTCTCATAGAGCTCATCGAAGAATGTCATCGTCAATCCTCCGGGGTTCACTCGGACCCTAGCGCCGCCGCATTCGGCTGGTCCCGGGATCGCCCCGCAATGGCCGGCAAATGGCCGGTACCGGCCCGCACGAACGGCAGGCCGGTACCGCGAGGATCGTTACGGGTTCTGCGTGAGCAGATGTGCCTTGAACCCTTCACCGAAGGTGCTGGTCGGGGTTCCGGGGACGTAGTCGTTGATGAGCACGTTGCCCTGGCCGCATCCCCACGGGTTCCAGGTCCACGCCAGGTACCCGACGCCGTGGGCGTCGGCCCACGCCATCACCTGGTCGATGAAGTCGTGGGCGCACGTGTTCTGGCCGATCTCGCCGATCGTCACAGGTACCTGCGCGGCGACCGTACCGATCTCGCTGTCCCAGCAAGCGGGGGTCACGCAGGCATTGAAGTTGTACACGTGCCACGACGCCATCAGGTTGTTCCTGGGGTCGGTCGGCCGGAACGCCAACCACTGCCGGAGGTCGTTGGTCCACCTGATGCCGGGCACCATGATGACGTTGGTGGCGCCCGTGTTGCGGACGACGTTGACCAGAGTCTGCATGCCGGCCACCGAGTAGCCGATACCGGCACACGTGCCGCCGTTGCGCAGGCAGGTCCACTCCGCGGTGGGGTTGGCGAAGTTGTCGGCCGCGTCCGGGAACGGTTCGTTGAACAGGTCGAAGATGACCGCGTTGTTGTTGCCGAACATCGCGGCCACCTGCGACCAGAACGTCATCGAGAACTCGCCCGGCATCGGCTTCTGGCACGTGGCGTGGACGTCCGCACAGGCCGACGCCGGACCGGTGTACACGCCGGAGCTCCAGTGCATCTCGACGATCGGGTTGATGCCGTTGGCGACGAGCAGGTCCACGTACGCCTGGACGGCCTGCTGGTAGACCACGCCGCCGGGCGTACCGAACAGGCCCATCCAGCATTCCTCGTTCAGCGGGATCCGTACCGCGTGGATGTTCCAGGCCTTCATCGCGTCGACCGTCGCCTGGTCGGGCGTTGGGCTGTCCCACATGCCCTTGCCCTGCACGCAGGCGAACTCGGCGCTGGCCCGGTTGACCCCGAGCAACCGGTACGTCGCCCCGGTCGCGGTCACCAGCCGGTTCCCCGACACGTGCAGCGCCGGAGCCGGGCCGGTGCTGGCGGTGGTGACCGTGATGGTGATCGGTGTCGTCGTCGTGGCCGCGCCGAGGTTGTCGACCGCGCGAGCGCTCACCTGGTACACGCCGGCGGCCACGTTCATCCACGTGAACGTGTACGGGGATGTGGTGTCCGAACCGACCACCGTCGAACCGCTGCGGAACTCGACCCGGGCCACGGTACCGTCCGGGTCGCTCGCGGTCGCCGCGAAGTTGACGGTTGCCGGCGCGGTGAACCGCTGGTTCGGGCTCGGGCTGGTGAGCGTCACCGTCGGCGGCTGGTTGCCGGACGACGAGCTGGTCGGCGGTGGGCTCGACACGCTCCCGGTACAGGCCACGCCGTTGAGCGCGAAGTTGGTCGGCCGCGGGAACGGGTTCGGCGGCGCGGTGCCGCCCGTCGACCGGGTCCAGTCGCCCTGCAGGCCGACGCTGGTGTTGGTCTGGCCGGTGCCGATCGCGCCGTTCCATCCGATGTCGGTAGCGGTGATCGACGTCGTACCGGTGTAGGTGGCGTTCCAGCCGCCGGTGCGGGTCTGCCCACTGGGCAAGGTGAACGTCAGTGTCCAGTGGGTGATCGGGTCACCGAGGTTGGTGATGGCCAGGGTGGTGTTGAAGCCGCCGGATGTCGGCGTCGACTGCCACGTGTTCAGGTTCTGATACGCGACCGAACAGCCAACCGCCGCCTGCGCGACGGTTGGGACGACGATCCCGAGGGCAACGACGGCCGTTGCGATGGCTGTGTAGATGAGCGCAGAGCGGTTTCTCATGGCGCGCCTCCCCGACGCATCGAGATGTTTCGAAGGCGTGCCCAGCTCCGCGCGCTGGCGACATTGAACCAGATGTACTTGGTTCGAGTCCACACTTACTCGGAGTAGACGACCCACTGGTCGCGACCGGCCGCCTTTGCTTGGTACATCGCGATGTCGGCGTGCCGCAGGGCCTCGGTCGGGGTGGCTGGCCCGCCGTTCGTGTGCACCACCCCGATCGAGGCCGACAGCTCGAGTTCGTGCCCGTGCACGGCGTACGTGCGGCGTAGGTCCGCGTGGATCCGCCCGGCGACAGCCGTCATGAGTTGTACGTCGGTGTCCGGCAGGACAACGGCGAACTCGTCGCCGCCCAGCCGGGCGACGATGGCGGTCGCCAGCAGGCCGGTCACGAGGAGCGGGTACGCCAACAGGCCGGGCGCGACCAGCAGCAGGGAGTGGCCGCGGTACCGACCACCCCGACGGCGCACCACCACAGCTCAACCGTCACCAATCCAGCAAACCAGGCCCACCTGGATGATTGCGAACAGCCACCGGGGACGAGTAGGCACGATCGGGGTGATAGGTGGTGGCCTGGCTTCAGTTGGTGCGTGTCGTGCCCGAGCATCACGTCGAGCTCGTCGAGCGGCTCGGGAAGTACCATCGCACGCTCGAGCCGGGCCGCCACATGCTGATACCGGGCATCGAGGCGGTACGAACCAGACTCGACCTGCGCCGACAGGCGCTCGACGTGGCGACCGTGGCCTACACCGCCGACAACGAGCTGGTCGCCGTCGATGCGGCGGTCGAGTTCGACATCGTCGATCCGGTACGCGCGGTGTACGACATCTCCGACCATCGTCAGGCGCTCGAGCAGGCTGTCATCACCGTGCTGCGTAACGAACTCGGGGTGGAGACCGGGCAGGACCTGCGGAGCCAGATAAACGAACGCACCGCCGGCTTCGGTATCGAAGTGACAGAGGTGAATGTCACGACGACCGCGCTGCCGGCCGAGGAGGCCGAGGCGATCCGTGCTCGGGCCCGAGACAACCTTAGCCGGCCCGGCTTCGCGGTCGTCCTGCGTGGTTACGACCGACAGCAGGTCGACGACGTCCTGCGGCGCGCCATCGAGGGGTTCTCCTCCGACCGTCCGGATCTTCGGGCCGCCGCCGCCCAAGCGCTACGGGAGCCCCTGCGCGTCCGCTTCCGCGGCTACTCGCGCCAGCAAGTGGACAGACATCTCGCGCTCATCAGGCGCGTGTCTGTCTAGCATGGCGGGATGGTCGTGCTGCGTACCCCGGACGAGATCGCGGTCATGCGGGAGGCCGGCCGGGTCGTCGCCCGGGCGCTCGCGGCCGCGGCGGAAGCGGCCCATCCGGGGGTACGACTGAACGAGCTGGACGAGCTGGCGGCGGCCGTCATCTCGGGCGCCGGGGCGAAGCCGTCGTTCACCGGTTACCACCCGGCGTGGGCGCCGACGCCGTACCCCGCGGTGCTCTGCCTGTCCGTGAACGAGGCGGTGGTGCACGGCATACCCGACGGTCGGGTACTCCGCGACGGCGACCTGCTGTCGATCGACTGCGGTGCCTCGATCGACGGCTACCACGGCGATGCCGCGATCACCGTGGCGGTCGGGGGCGTCGACGGCGAAGGCCGGCGGCTCGCCGCGACTGTCGAGGCGGCGCTGGCGGCCGGGATCGCGGCCGCGTTACCGGGAGCCCGCATGGGCGACATCTCTCACGCGATCGAGACCGTGATCCGGGACGCGGGCTACGGCATTCCGGACGGGCTGGGCGGCCACGGCGTCGGTACCGCCATGCACGAGGACCCGCCCGTCCCCAACGCCGGCCGGCCGGGTCGGGGTCTCGTGCTGCAGGAGGGCCTGGTGCTCGCGATCGAGCCGATGGTCACCGAGGGTGGCGGCAGCCGTTGCCGGACCGATCGCGACGGGTGGACTGTCGTCACCGCCGACGGCAGCCGGGCCGCGCACGTCGAGCACACGATCGCGGTCACCGGTACCGGCCCCGTGATCCTCACTTCGGTCTGAGGGTCAGCGGCAGCCGGCGGGGATGTCCGCCACGGTCGGGATGTTGGCGACGATCGCGTCGGAGAAGGCGATCACCCGCTGGGCCGGCGCGCCGTAGTCCGCCGGGACGGCCACCTCGATCGGCACCGTGCGGTCCATTGTGGACCACGTCGAGCCGCTGCTGGTCCGCACCGCGTACCAGCACACGCCCGACAGGACGTAGAAGCCATCGTCCCGGTCGGCCGGGTCGGTGGTTGCGGCGTACTGCGGCCCCCCGCACCGGACCGTGACCGCCGGTCCGCTCTCGCCGGCCGACGGCGGCAGGTTCGCGACCAGGGTGCGGCACAGGGTCGCCGCCTCGCCGGACGATGGCAGCACCGAAGCGGCGATCCGCATGGGAAGCGGGGACGAGGACGGTGGCGCGGGGGACGGCGAGCGGTCGAAGCCGCCGAGAACGGCGAAGGCGACCAAGCCGGCGAGCAGCGCGGCGGGCACCGCGACGAGAGTAGCCGTGCGGCGGGCCGAGGCTCGCGGGTCGACCACCCTACAGGTGGACGACGGAGCAGGTGAGCGTGCGGGTGATGCCGGGCACGAGCTGCACCTTGCTTACGATCATCTTGCCGAGCTCGTCCACGCTGCGGGCCTCGGTGAGCACGACGACGTCGTACGGCCCGGTCACGGCGTCGACGCGGACGACACCGGAGATGTCCCGGATCGCCGCGGCCACGTCACGCGCCTTGCCGACCTCGGTCTGGATGAGGATGTAGGCCTGGACCACGCCGTGAACCTACCGCACGACAGACCAGGCCAGGGGAGGGGTTGGGGCATGACTGTGGCGGACACCGGAGAGTTCGGTCTGATCGCGCGGATCACCGCCCGGCTCGCCGGCGGCCCGGCCTGCCTGCTCGGGCCCGGCGACGACGCGGCCGTGGTGAGCGCTCCCGACAGCCGCGTCGTGGCGTCCACCGACGTACTCGTCGACGGGCGGCACTTCCGGCGGGACTGGTCCACCGCGACGGACGTCGGCCACCGGGCGGCGGCGGCGAACCTCGCCGACATCGCCGCGCTCGGCGCGGTACCGACAGCGCTGCTCGTCGCGCTGTGCGCGCCACCCGACCTCGATGTGCGGTGGGCCGAGGAGCTGGCCGACGGGCTCGGCGCCGAGGCCACGCTCGCCGGAGCCGGTGTGGTGGGCGGGGACGTGTCGGCCAGCCCGACGCTGACGGTGGCGGTGACCGCGCTCGGGGATCTCGGCGGCGCGGAGCCCGTGCGGCGCGCCGGAGCCCGTCCGGGCAACGTGATCGCGCTGGCCGGGCGGGTCGGCTACGCCGCCGGCGGGTACACCGTGCTGTCCCGCGGGTTCCGGACGCCGAAGCTGCTCGTGGACGCGCACCGGCGCCCGCTCGTCCCGTACGCCGCCGGACCCGCGGCGGCCCGGGCCGGAGCCACCGCCATGATCGATGTATCGGACGGTCTGCTGGCCGATCTCGGACACATCGCCACGGCGAGCCGCGTCGCCATCGACGTCCAGCGGGAGTCCTTCGAGATCCCCGACTCGATGCGGGACGCCGCAGCGGCACTGGGCGTCAACCCGTACTCGTGGATCCTGACCGGTGGCGACGACCACGCGCTGGCGGCGGCGTTCCCGACGGAGGCCGCGCTGCCGGACGGCTGGCGGGTGATCGGCCGGGTGCTCGACGGCAGCGGGGTGACCGTCGACGGCAAGTCGTACACCGACGGTCCCACGGGGTGGAACCACTTCCGCTGAACCGGGCAAGAACGGGTGTGATGATGCCCGTCGCAGTCGAGGACCCGACGGACCTCGCGACGATCTTCGACCGGTACGCCCGGCAGCTGCTGCGCTACAGCGCCCGGCGGGTCGGTCCGGACCTGGCCGAGGACGTGGTCGCCGAGACATTCCTGCAGGCGTACGCCCACCGCCACCGGTACGACCCGGCCCGGGCCGAGGCGTTGCCCTGGCTGTACGGCATCGCCACGAACGTGATCCGGCGGCACCGGCGGGCCGAGGTGCGACGGGCTGGCGGCGACCGAGCTGACGATCGAGGGGCGCCGGTTGTTCGCGATCCGGCATTCCGAGGACGGCGAAGGCACCGAGCTGCTGCTCGACCCGGCTACGGGGCGGGTCGCGGGTCAGCGCAGCGTCGGCGTCTCGAGCAATCGCCTGCCACCCGGTATGAGCCCAGGTGCGGTCCTCTATGTCACCCTCTGGCAGCAGCGAGTAGTGGACGAGGTTGGACACGGCTGACGGGGGTAGCCTGGCTCCTCGTGACAGAGATTGTCATCAAGCCGATGCGGTATCTCGCACCCGTCTCCCAGGCCCTCGTGACCGAGACCTTGGCGGACCTCGCCGAGCGGTACGGGGGCTCGGGCGACGATACGCCGGTGCAGGCCGTCGAGTTCGATCCGCCCGAGGGCGGGTTCTTCGTCGCGTACATCGAGGAGTGGCCGGTCGGTTGTGGCGGCTGGCGGACGTACGACGACGACGAACAGGTCGCGGAGATCAAGCGGATGTACACCCGGCCGGAGGCACGAAAGCTCGGCGTGGCCCGGGCCCTGCTGGTCGCCCTCGAGGAGTCGGCGCGCGACATGGGCCGCAAACGGATCATCCTGCAGACCGGTTCGGCACAGCCCGAGGCGATGGCTCTCTACGAACGTGCCGGGTACGAACCGATCCCGAGCTACGGCTTCTACCGTGACGCGCCCGGCGCCCGCTCGTACGGCCGGAACCTCTAGCTCCTCGAGCGACGGAGAGGGCGGCGTCAGGCGCGGGCGACCTTGCCGGCCTTGATGCACGACGTGCAGACCTGCATCTTGCGGGTCGTGCCGCCGCCGGCCGGGGTGCGCACCGTCTGGATGTTCGGGTTCCAGCGGCGGTTGGTCCGCCGGTGCGAGTGGGACACGTTGTGGCCGAAGCCGGGCCCCTTGCCACAGACGTCGCACACGCTAGCCACGGGAAGCTCCTGAAGATTGGTCGAACAACCGGCCAAGGTTACCTGATCGCGACAGGGCACGGCCAATCGGCCCGGCGCGCCGCAAGATTACCGGCCCGGACCGGTAGGCTTGCAGGCCGTGCTGGACTGCCTCGACGCGACCGCGGTCCGCCGCTGGTGTGCGGTCGGTCTCGAGGCGCTGCGGCGGCATCAGCAGGAAATCGACGAGCTGAACGTCTATCCGGTACCCGACGGCGATACCGGGACGAATCTGGTCCTCACGCTCGCCTCGGCCCAGGAGGCGCTCGCGCCGGCCGATGGGTCCACCGCCCACGGCGAGGTGCTCCGGCTCATGGCGCGCGGGGCGCTCCTCGGTGCACGGGGCAACTCGGGCGTGATCGTCTCGCAGATCCTCAAGGGTCTCGCGGACGCGCTGGGGGACACCCCGGTCGTGCGGGGCCGGGCGCTGGCCGGGGCGCTGCACCGGGCGGCGGCGGCCGCGTACGAGGCGGTGGCCGAGCCGGTCGAGGGCACCGTGCTGACCGTCGTGGCGGCGGGTGCCCGGGGGGCGCGGGAGTGCGGCGTCGACGACCTCGCGACCGTGGCCCGGGCCGCCTGCGACGCGGCGGCGGACGCGCTCGCCCACACCCCCGAACAGCTGCCCGTGCTGGCCCGCGCCGGAGTGGTCGACGCCGGTGGCCGCGGGCTCGTCGTGCTCCTCGACGCGCTGCTGGAGACCATCACCGGGGAACACCGGGAAGAGGAGCCGGCGCCCGCGCGACGTCCGGCCCGCCCGCCCCGCACGGCCGTCCGTGAGACCGGATCCATCGAGTACGCGTACGAGGTGCAGTTCCTGCTCGACGCCGAAGCCGGGGCGGTGGACCGGTTGCGGACCGTCCTCGGTGGACTGGGCGACTCGCTTGTCGTGGTGGGTGCGGGTGGATCCGGGGTACAGACCTGGAACGTGCACGTCCACGTCAACGACGTCGGCACCGCGATCGAGGCGGGGGTCGAGGCGGGCCGGCCGCACCGCATCACGGTGGCGCGCTTCGCGGACGAAGAGCGGCCGCCGTCCATGGATCCGGATGCCCGGGGTGTCGTGGTGGTGGCTCCGGGGGCGGGCATCGCGGCGCTGTTCACCGCCGAAGGTGCGGTCGTCGTCGGTGCCAATCCATCCACTGTGGAGATACTGGACGCGATCCGGGCCGCCGCGGCCGGGGCGGTGGTGGTGCTGCCGAACGACCCGAACACCCAGGCGGTAGCCGTCGCCGCTGCCGCCGAGGCGGACGGCACGATCGTGCGCGTCGTACCGACCCGCAGCCCGGTCCAGGCGCTGGCGGCGCTGGCCATCCGTGACCCGGGCCGGTCGTTCGACGACGACGTGATCGCGATGGCGGAGGCGGCCGGGGCGTGCCGCTACGCCGAGGTGACCACGGCCAGCCGGGAGGCGCTGACCGTGGCCGGGCGCTGCCGACCCGGCGACATCCTGGCGCTCGTCGAGGGCGAGGTGAACCTCATCGGCGGGGACCTGACCGAGACCTGCCGCGACCTGCTGGACCGCCTGCTGGCCGGTGGCGGCGAACTGGTCACCCTGATCACCGGAGTCGGCGCCCCGGCGGGCCTGGCCGACACGCTGACCGAGCATGTCGCCGCGGCCTGGCCGTTCGTGGAGGTCCACGTGTACGACGGCGGGCAGCCGCACTATCCTCTGCTGGTGGGCGTGGAATGACCAGTATGGACAGTCCACTGCGGAAGGCGGTCGGTGACAAGACCGCCAAGGCGCTCGCCAAGCACCTCGATCTGCATACGGTTGGCGACCTGCTCTACCACTTCCCGCGGCGGTACGAGAAGCGTGGCGAGCACACCGACATCCGCTCCCTGGTGGTCGGCGACGACGTGACGATCCTGGCGCAGGTGTTGAAGACGTACGTCCGGAAGATCCGCCGGGGTACCGACGAGATGCTCGAGGTCGAGGTCGGCGACGACAAGGGCGGCAAGCTGCAACTGACGTTCTTCGGCCGCAAGCAGGTGTGGCGCGAGAAGGACCTGCGCCGGGGACGGTGGGGGCTGTTCGCCGGGAAGGTGAGCGAGTACAAGGGCACGCGGCAGCTCACGTTCCCGGAGTACCTGCTGTTCGGTGAGGGCGACGACGCGGCCGATGAGCTCGAGGAGTACGCCGGGGCGATGATCCCGATCTACCCGGCCGCGGCGAACCTCAAGACGTGGATCATCGCCCGGTCGGTACGGGTCGTCCTCGACATGCTCACCGCGCCGCCGGATCCGTTGCCGTCCGAGCTGCGGGCGCGGTGGAACCTGATGGACCTCGGTAGCGCGCTCCGCGAGATCCATCGACCGTCCTCATGGGAGGGTCTCGGCGCCGCGCGCAAGCGGTTGAAATGGGACGAGGCTTTCGCGGTACAGGTGACGCTCGTGCAGCGCAAGGTGCGGGCTGCGGCGTGGCCCGCGCTGCCGCGACCCCGCCGCGACGGGGGCCTCCTCGAAGCGTTCGACGGCACGCTGCCGTTCGAGCTGACCGCCGGTCAACAGGAGGTCGGCGAGCAGATCGCCGGCGACCTGGCCGTGGCGCACCCGATGCACCGCCTGCTGCAGGGCGAGGTGGGCTCCGGCAAGACGATGGTGGCGGTACGGGCCATGCTGCAGGTCGTCGACGCCGGTGGGCAGGCGGCCATGCTCGCCCCGACCGAGGTGCTCGCCGGGCAGCACCACCGCAACGTGGCCGACCTGTTGGGTCCGCTCGGTCGGGCCGGCGAGTTGGACTCCGCCGAGAACGCGACCAGGGTGACCCTGCTCACCGGATCGCTCGGCGCGGCGGCCCGGCGGCGTGCGCTCGAGGACGTGGCATCGGGGACGGCCGGCATCGTGGTCGGTACGCACGCCCTGCTCTACGAGGGCGTCGACTTCCACGACCTCGGCCTGGTGGTCGTCGACGAGCAGCACCGGTTCGGGGTCGAGCAGCGGGACGCGTTGCGGGCAAAGGCCGAGCAGCCGCCGCACGTACTCGTGATGACCGCGACGCCGATCCCGCGTACGGTCGCGATGACCGTGTTCGGTGACCTCGAGGTGTCGACGCTGACCGAGCTGCCGCGCGGGCGGTCTCCGATCGCGTCGCACGTCGTACCGGCCGCGGAGAAGCCGGCGTTCCTGGACCGGGCCTGGCGCCGGCTGGTAGAGGAGGTGTCCGCGGGGCACCAGGCGTACGTGGTCTGCCCCCGGATCGGCGACGATCCCTCGGCCGACGACGCGTCCTATGTGGACGACGGCGGGCGGCGCGCACCGGTGGCCGTGCTGGAGGTGGCGCCGCTGCTGGAGGCGGGACCCCTGCACGGGCTGCGGATCGCAGTGCTGCACGGCCGGCTGCCGTCCGACGAGAAGGACGCGGTCATGCGGTCGTTCGCCGCCGGCAAGCTCGACGTACTCGTGGCCACCACTGTCGTGGAGGTCGGTGTCGACGTACCCAATGCGACCATGATGGTTGTGCTGGACGCGGACCGGTTCGGCGTCTCCCAGCTGCACCAGCTGCGTGGCCGCGTGGGCCGGGGTTCAGCGCCCGGGCTCTGCCTGCTCGTCACCGAGGCGGCGCCCGGCTCGCCGGCGCGCGAGCGGCTCGACGCGGTAGCGTCCACAGTGGATGGATTCCGACTGGCCGAGCTCGATCTGGAGCAGCGGCGCGAGGGGGACGTGCTCGGCGCGGCACAGTCGGGACGGCGTTCGCATCTGAAGCTGTTGTCGTTGTTGAAGGACGCCGAGCTCATCCGGGACGCCCGGGCCGAGGCGATCGATCTCGTGGGCAACGACCCGGACCTCGTGGGGCATCCCGAACTGGCCGCCGCGGTGGCCGCGCTCGTGGACGAGGAGCGGGCGGAGTACCTCGAAAAGGGCTAATTAGAGTTTGGCTCGGATCCGGTCGGCGTCGGGGTGGCCCATGTCGTCGAGGATCGCGGCGGCCTGTTGCCACGCGGTGCGGGCCTCGTCGGGGTGGCCGGCGGCGTGCCAGGTGTCGCCGAGGTTCGTGAGCGTGCCGGCCTCGTTCCACCGGTCGCCCAGTTCGCCGAAGACCTCCAGCGCGCGCTCGTAACAGTCGATGGCCCGGCGGTGCTCGCCGCTGTGGTGGTAGGCGTAGCCGAGGCTGTCCCAACTGCTCGCCTCACCGTGCCGGTCACCGAGCGCCTGCTCGAGTACGAGCGCCTCCTGGCAGTACTCGAGAGCCCGCCGGTAGTCGCCGAGCTGGGCGTGGCACCAGCCGACGTTGCCGAGGCACATGGCCTCGCCGCCCTTGTGCCCGGCGGCGCGGTAGAGCTCGAGCGCCTCTTCCGCATGGCGCAACGATTCCGGGTGGCGGGCCTGCCGGCCGTGCACCTCGGCCAGAGCCTGGTGGTTCCGGGCCTGGCCGACAAGATCGCCGGACTCGCCGGCCAGCTCGAGCGCGTGTTCCAGATGCAGCTGCGCGAGGTCGTAGCGGCCCAGCCGCACATGGGCTCCGGCGAGCCCGCGGTGGGCCTGCGCCTGCATGGGACCGTCGGCCAACCGGCGTGCTGCGGCCAGTGCGGACTCCTGAGTCGAGGTCCAGTCGTGCCAGTGTCCCTGCCGGTCGAAGTACGTGACGAGCGTCCAGGCCAGCTGCCAGGCGAGGATGTCGAACCCGGAACCGGCCGCCTGGTCCACGGCCGCGACGAGGATCCGGTGCTCGGTGATGAACCAGGCCAGCGCCTCCTCGTGGTCGACGAGTTCCTCGGGCTCGGTCCCCGGGCGCGGCGGGTCGATGGCGATCGGCTCCCGTTGCGGGTTGACCAAACGGGCGGCGAGATGACCGGTGTGCAGGTAGTGGTCGAGCACCCGGTGCATCGCGGCCCGCCGGTCGTCGTCGGTCTCGGTCGTCCGCGCCAGCTCCGTGGCGTGGGCGCGGAGCAGGTCGTGGAACCCGTACCGGCCGGGCGTGTGTTCGGTGAGCAGGTTCGCCCGGGTCAGCTCGGCCAACATCGGCCGGACGCGAAGGCGTGGGACGCCGGCGAGGCTGGCCGCCGCCGGTTCGCCGATGTCCGCACCCGGATGCAGGCCGAGCAGGCGGAACAGCCGGGCCGCCGCCGGGCTCAGGCGATCGCCGGACCAGGAGAACACGGTACGCAGGTCGGTCGCGCGATCCTCGGTGTCGAACGCGTCCAGCCGGCCCCTGGTCTCCCGCAGTTCGCAGGCCACCTCGGCCAGGGACAGCCCGGGCCGGCCGGCGGTGCGACCGGCCACGATCGCCAGCGCCAGCGGGAGCCCCGCGCATTCGGCGATGATGCCGTCGACTGCGGCGGGCTCGGCCGCGACCCGCTCGTCGCCGAGGCGGCGGGCGAGCAGCTCGCGCGCCTCCACTGTGGACAGCAGAGCGAGCGGCAGCGGGCGCGCGCCTTCGGTGGCCACGAGACCGGTGAGCTGGTTGCGGCTGGTGACCACCGCCACGCAGCCGGGGGTACCGGGCAGCAGCGGGCGTACCTGCTCGGCGTCGCGGGCGTTGTCGAGCACCACGAGCACCCGCCGGCCGGCCAGCAGGCTCCGGTACAGCGCGGCCTGAGCGTCCATACCGACCGGGATCCGGTCCGGAGCCACCTGGAGGGCGGTGAGGAAACCGCGGATCGCCTCCGCCGGGCTCGTCGGTGCTCCGCTCGGGTCGAACCCGCGCAGGTTGACGTACAGCAGCCCGTCGGGGAACCGGTCCGCGACCCGGTGCGCCCAGTGCAGGGCGAGGGAGGTCTTGCCCACTCCGGCGGTACCGGCGATCGCCGAGATGACCACCGTGGCCGGCGCCGTGCCGTCACCGGCCAGCAGCCCGTCGAGCTCACGTAGCGGCTCGGCACGGCCGGTGAACCCTGGTACGTCCATCGGTAGCTGGCGGGGAACGTCCTTGGCTGCCACGCGCCGCTCGGGCTCGCCGTGCCGTCCGGGCTCACCCCGGGCCACGGCGACCAGAGTCGCGCGTTCGGTGGCAGTGAGCTCGAGCGCGTCGGCGAGCAGCCGGACCGATCCGCTTCGCGGGCGCCTGCTGCCGGTCGACTCCAGCCTGCGGATCGTTCGCACGCCGAGGCCGGTGCGGCCCGCGAGTTGCTCCTGCGTCAGCAGGGCGCGTTCCCGCCAGGTACGCAGCAGGTCCGGGAGGGCGGAACCGCCGTTGTCTGCCATCGGCGCCTTTCGAAGTGGCCGGTCAATGGCCGCCTGTTTGCCTCGATTATCGGGCAGCCGGGCCGGCAGATTCCAGATCGGACGCATCGCTGTGCGTCACTGACTAGGTTTCACTGACTGGACTGCTTGGGGGAGCCATGGGTCACTACCGGCGGGCTGTCGCGATCGCGCTCGGATCGGCCGTCGTCGCGTCCATCGGGGTGGTGGTGGCCGGTAGCCCGGCAGCCGCCGGGCCGGTGGCCCCGGGTCCCGCCTGGTTGGCCGAGTTGGCTCCGGCCACGCCGGCCGACGACCCGGTGGCACCGCCGGTACCGGCTACCGTCGGAGCGCCGCTGGCCAAGTCGACGCCGGTGTCCCCGGACAGCGCGGTCTTCCCGGTACCGAGCACCGGGACCGGTGTCGTCTCGCTGGCGGCTCCCGGCGCGCCGGCGGCCCGGATCGAGACGTTCGGCCGTGAGGTGGCGGCGCGGGCCGGGGTGTCGGGCGTGGTGTTCCGCCTCTCCGGTGTAGCGGCGGCCACGCGGGTGTCGGTCGACTATTCGGGTTTCGCGCACGCCTTCGGTGCCGAGTACGCCGATCGGCTGCGACTGGTGTCCTTGCCGGAGTGCGTGCTGGCGGTACCGCGTCCGGTCGGGTGTGCGGCTGAGGGCAAGCCGTTGCCAACAAGCAACGATGCCGCGGCCCGGACCGTGTCGGCCGAGGTCGACGGTGCCTCGCTGTTGGCCGTCACGTCGGGAGTATCGGGGGAGACGGGCAACTTCGCCGCTACACCGCTGTCGCCGTCGGGGGACTGGCAGGTCGCGCCCGGCTCGGGCGAGTTCTCCTGGTCGTACGACCTCGTGATTCCGGAGCCGCCGGCCGGTACCGCGCCGGACGTCGGCCTGACGTACTCGTCGGGCGCGATCGACGGCATGATTTCCAACCGGAACACCCAGGGACCGCGTACCGGCGTGGGCTGGAGCGAGTTCGCATCGTCCTTTGTGGAGCGCCGCTACACGTCGTGCGCCGACACGGTCGGCACGAACGACCTGTGCTGGAAGAGCCACAACGCGACGATTTCGCTGAACGGCCACTCGTCCGAGTTGGTACCGGTGGACCAGGCGCGGAGCAAGTGGCGGCTGAAGGACGATCCAGGGTGGACGGTCGACCACCTGCACCTGGTCGACGGCACGAACGGCGACGACAACAACGAGTACTGGAAGGTCACCACGCCCGACGGCATCCAGTACTTCTTCGGCCTCGGCACGAACCCGGACACCCAGGCGGCGACCAACTCGACGTGGACGGTACCGGTGTTCGCGGACAACTCGGGCGAGCCGTGCCGGGGACCCGGTGACGTGATTGGGGCGTGTGAGCAGGCGTGGCGGTGGAACCTGGACCGGGTCGTCGACCCCGACCAGATGACGACCACGTACTACTACTTCAAGTCCATCAACCGGTACAAGGCCCTCGGCGGGTGGGGCGGCGACGTGCAACACCCGTACGTGCGCGGTGGGCGGTTGGACCGGATCGAGTACGGCAAGCCGGCCAACACCGACGCGACCGTGTCGGCGGCGGCGCGGGTGGTGTTCCTGGGCGAGTACCGCTGCGTGAACCTCAACGACACCTGCCCCCGACCGGTACCGAGCAACGCCTCGCAGTTCCCCGACGTGCCCAACGACCTGGTCTGCGACAGCAACTGCCTGGTGACCACACCGACGTTCTTCGCCACCGACCGGTACGCCGCGGTGCGTACCGAGGTGCGGGTCGGCGGTGTCTGGAAGCCCGTCGAGCAGGTCAACCTGCTGCACTCGTTCCTCGCCAACAGCGACGGCGACCGCAAGCTGTACCTGACCGGAATCCAGCGGGTCGGGATCCTGGACGCGGCCGACCTCAGCCAGGTGCTGCCGCTGCCGCCGGTGAACTTCTGGCCGGGCGAGCTGCCGAACCGTGTCGATGTGAACCTTTCCGCCGGCAAGAAACCGATGGGGCACTTCCGGGTGGCGGCGATCGTCGACGAGTACGGCCACGGCACGGTGATTTCGTTGGGCCAGAAGTCCAAGTGCCCGGCGACCAAGGTCGGCCCGTCGGTGGCGTGGGACGCCAACACCCAGGACTGCTTCCCGCAGAAGGTGGGTGGCTCGTGGGCGACGTTCCACAAGTACCTGACGATGAAGGTCGAGGAGGCCGACCCGAACGGTGGATCGCCGTCCATGGTGACCAGCTACACGTACGAGGACACGCCGGCCTGGCACCATGACGACGACGAGGGCTCCCCGACGGCGGACCAGTCGTGGTCGGACTGGCGCGGATACGCCACAACCACCATCACCCAGGGCGCGTCGAAGGACCGGATCCGGCTGTTCCGCGGCATGAACGGCGACCGGCTGGCCAGCGGCGGTACCCGGGTGGCCAACGCGCAGCCGTTCGCCGGAGCCGGCTTCGACTCGGTGGCCGCCATCCCCGATGAGCCGTGGTTGGCCGGTACCGTGCTGGTCGAGGCGAAGCTCGGCCCGTCCAACGAGGTGCTGGAGGCGACCCATCACCAGTACGAGACCCGGGTCACCGCGCAGGGCAGCGCCGACCCGCAGGACTGGGCGGTCTGGGCCGCCGAGTCGGCCGCGACGACGAATGTCGCTTCCGCGGGCGGTGGTTTCGCACAGCAGCGCAGCCGCACCACGTATGAGGCGCATTACCAACCCGACACGGTGCTCGAAGAGGGTTGGCTGAGCCAGACCGGGGACGAGCGGTGCACCCGGACCACCTACGCGGTCAACGAGACCGCAGGCCTGCTCGCGTTCCCGGCCAGCGAGGTCGCCCTGGCCGGTGACTGTGCGTCGACGACCGAGCTGGCGCGCAGCGAGACCTACTACGACGGCGCGACGACGCTCGGCGCGCCGCCGACGCGCGGCAACCCCACCCGGCAACGGGTCGAGGTCGACGCGACCCACTGGATGACCACTGTGGACACTGTCTACGACGCCTTCGGTCGGGTGACGCGGGAAACCGACGCCGCCGGTCACGTCACCGATACGGCGTACGAGGCGACCCTGGCCGGTGGGTTCCCGCGCACCTCCACGGAGACCAGCTATGTCGGCTCGGCCACGCACGTGACCACCACGGAGTGGCAGCCGGCGTACGGCGCGCCGCTGAAGGTCACCGATCCCAACGGCAACCTGACGAGCTACGCGTACGACCGTCTCGGCCGGCTCGTGGCGGTTCGCCAGCCCACCGAGCAGGCAACGGGCAAGCCGCGGTCGACCGAGTACACGTACCAGGTTTCACCGGACAAGACGGCCGCGCCGATCGTCCGGACCCGCCGCCTGGTGTCGCACACCAGCGCCGTGTTCGAGGACAGCTGGACGGTGTACGACTCGGCCCTGCGCGTACGCCAGACGCAGAGCCTGTCGCCGGAGCCCGGCAAGGTGATCGTCGCGACCACGGTCTACGACGACCGGGGTCTGGTGGCCGAGGAGATCCCGGAACAGGCGGTGGCTGGTACACCGGGAACCGGGTTGCTGTCGGCGACCTGGGAGAACCGCACCCGTACGCTCTACGACGCGCTCGAGCGCGAGTCCCGCGAGGCGTGGTTCCGGGGCAACGTCGAGCAGTGGGCCAGCGTGACGACGTACACGCACGACACCACAACCGTGGAACTCCCCAACGGACGCAGGGCGCTGTCCCGCGTCGACGGGCTCGGCCGGCTGATCCGGGCCGAGGAGTGGGACGGAACCGCCTGGCAACCCACCACATACGGCTACGATCTCGGCGACCGGCTCACGTCCGTCACCGACCCCGCCGGAAACACCATCGCCTACACATACAACATGGCGGGTTTGCGCCTGACGATGAACGATCCCGACGCGGGCTTGTGGCGGTACGGCTACGACGACGCGGGCCGGCAGACAACCGTGACCGATGCCAAGGGCGGTGTCACGGTGACGGCCTACGACGTGCTCAGCCGGCCGACCGCGCGCCGTGCCGGCAGCGCCACCGGCACGCTGCTGGCGACGTGGACGTACGACGCCGCCGGCGAGAAGGGCTTGCTGGATCGCAGCACACGGGTCACGCCGCAGGGAAACTGGGTCGCGGACGTGACGGGATACGACACCCGGGGACGGCCCACGGGTTCCACGGTGACGGTTCCGTCCGGCGTGCCCGGGCTGTCCGGCAGCTACACCGTGAGCCTCGGCTACGACGCGGCGGACCGGGTCATCTCCACCGGCTTCCCGGCGGCCGGTGGCCTGCCGGCCGAGACGGTCACGACCCAATACAACACGGTGGGGCGACCCGAGCGGATGGCCGGTATCGACGAATACGTGTGGAGTGCCGGCTACGACAACCGGGGCCGGCCGCGGTCCCTCGGCGTCGGGCCGCGGCCCGGTGGCCAGACGTGGCTCGGCACGCTGTTGACGTACGACCTCGACCAGCGACTGGCCGGCAAGCAGGTCACGCTCAACGGCGCGGTGACCGCCGACCATCAGTTCGGCTACGACGCGGTCGGTACGCCCACATCGCGTACCACTCAGCTCGGCGGCCAGTCGTGGCGGGAATGTTACGGGCACGACGCGCGACTGCGCCTCGTCTCCGCGTACACCACAACCGCCGCCGCGTGCGACGGCACGCTCCGCGGTACCGGCTCGCAGCCGTACAACCACACGTACACCTACACAGCCGACGGCAACCTGAGCACCCGCGTCGAGGGTGCCACGACGTACGTCTACACGTACCCGGCGAAGCCGCACGCTCCTGCCACGGCTGGCTCGGGCACCTACACGTGGGACGCCAACGGCAACCTGACATCGCGGACCGTGGCCGGGGCGACCGACACGTTCACCTGGGACGCCGAGCGGCGCCTGGCCTCGGTGTCGGGTCCACAAGGGACGGACGGCTTCGTCTACGACGCCGACGGCATGCGGCTGATGCGTACCACACCTCAGGGCCGGACCCTGTTCGTCGCCGGCCAGGAGATCACCGCGAGCCTCGACGGCTCGTCGGTCACGGCGAGCCGCAGCTACGGCTTCGACGGGCTATCGGTCGCCACCCGCACCGCCACCGGCGTGCACTACCTGGTCACCGACCAACAGGGCTCGGTCGAGGCCAGCGTGCCGTCCGGTGGTACCGCGCTGCTGGTGACCCGCGCCTACGCGCCCTACGGTCAGCGGCGGTCCGGTGGAGAGTTCGCCTCCGATCGGGGCTGGCTCGGCCAGATCGAGGACGACACCAGCCGACTGTCGTATCTCAACGCCCGTTACTACGATCCGAACCTCGCGCGGTTCATCTCTCCCGACCCGCTGTACGACGGAGCCAACCCGCAGAGCATCAACCCGTACGCGTACGGCTTGAACAGCCCCATCGCCCACGCGGACCCCGACGGGCTGAAGGCGAAGAAGGGCAGTGCTCTGGCCAAGGCCATGGCGAAGGCCTTGGCCGCGGCGGCCAAGGCCGCGGCTCGGATAGCCAAGGCCGTCGCGGCCGCGGCGCGCGCGGCGGTCCGGGCGGCGGCCCGGGTCGCTCGAGCGGTGGCAAAGGCCGTGGCCCGAGCGGTGGCCGCGCTGGTGCGGGCGGCGGGGGCCCGGGCGGCGGCGATCGCGAAGTCCAAGATGAAGGCCGCCGCGCTGAAGGCGGCCAAGGAGGCAAAGAAGCTACGGGCACTGAACAAGGCCAACCCCGATCCCGCGTTCTGGAAGTGGCTCGCGAAGGTCGGTCCGAAGGCCGCGGTGAAGCTGGCCAAGCAAATCGCGCACAACAAGAAGGCCGAGAAGGCCAACCAGGTCGCGGGGGAGGCCCAGAGCGCGCCGATCCAGTTCTACCGGTCCGCTCCGGCGGCGCCGACCGACGACTGCGGGCCCTTTGGTCTCGGATGCTTCGTCGACCAGATCGAGTGCAAGTGGACGAACGCCACCACGATGGGCCCGGACCAGTGTGACGACAGCGCCCTCGACCAAGCGGTCGAGACTGTGGACGAGATGGCGGAGGCAACCATCCTCTCCGACCCGGTGCGGGATGTTGCGGGGGCGGCCGCTGGCGCCTGCGTGGCGGCGGCGATCCTCGCCATCCCTACGGCCGTGGGTTCTCTCCCGGCCTGCGGAGCGGCGGCGCTCGGCGCAGCGATCGGCCTGATCGTGAACAAGGCGGTCAAGGCGTCGTGGCCGAAACCCGACGACAACTGAGCCGGTGATGACTGTGAAGCATGTGCTGTGTGCGGCGATACTGGTTGCCGTGGCCGCGGTCTCGGGGCCTTTCCCGGCAGCACCGGCCGAGGCCAGCCCGCAGGGATCCCTGCGGGCGGCCGACCCGACGCTGGTCCGGGATGGCGACACTTGGGTGTCGCTGTCCACCAACGAGTCGCTGTCGGCACCGTTCGCGGCGGCCTGCAACCCGACGGATCCGGTATGGAACAAGGGGTTCGCGTTCATTCCGTACCGGGTCGGCCCGGCCCCGGACCAGTTGGGCGACTGCTGGGGAGGGGATGCCCTGCCCGGTGGTCCGGGGCCGTGGGCCGACCGGCCGCCAAAGGTCGGTATGTGGCTGTGGGCGCCGACGATGGCGCGGATCGGAAACGCGTGGTGGCTGTTCTACGTCGCCCGCAAGGCGAACAGCGGCCAGCAGTGCATCGGAGTCGCCGCCGGCGACCGGGCGACCGGACCGAACTGGTTGCATCCCGCACAGCCACTGGTCTGCCCGGCCAACGGCTGGTGGGCGATCGACCCAGAGATCTTCTACGACCGGCAGACGCAGGCGTGGTACCTGCTCTGGGACTCCGGCCCGCTCAACATCCAGCGGTTCGACCCGGCGACCGCGTCGCTGGTCGGTCCGGTCCGGGCGCTGCTCAGCGAGTCCCATCCGGACCTCCGGTTCGACGAGTTCCTCAACTCGAACGGGCAGCTCGAGCAGGTGATCGAGAACCCGACGATGGTACGGGCCGACTCGGGTGAACTCTGGCTGTTCTTCTCGGCCAACGCCTGGGCGTCGGGCAACTACGCGACCGGGTGGGCACTGTGCGGCCGGGCCGTACCCACCAACGGGGGTGGTTGCGCGTTGGTCAACTCGTTCGACCCGGCGAGCCGGTACCGGCCATGGTGGGGGTGGTCGCACCGCACCGCACCGGTCGCCGGGGTCGACGCGCGGCCCGTCAACGCGTTCCCCGACGTGCCGGGCTTCGGCGGACTGTCGATCGCCGTACCGAACCCGACCGCGGCCGGTCCGCAGCCGGTGTACGCCACCGCGCACATGTTCTGGGGTGGGTCTTCCAACCTGCGTACGCAGTTCGTGTTCCGGCTCGATACGACCGGTGTCCTGCCGGCGCTGTACGAGCCCGGTGTCGTGACCATCCACGGGCGTGACGGCAGCTTCGGCGCCGACCTCGGCGGTACGACACCATCGGGTCACCTGCTCGCCACGCGAGCGGTACCGGGATGGGGCTGGCCGGCCGGGCACAACGGCATCTTCAACGCGGTGACCGCCGACGGCACGATGTTCGTCCAGGGCGGCAACACCGACATCGCCGACGACATGGTGGCGGCCGGCGTGTACGACCCGCGGGCCAACGAATGGACCACGGTACGGGCCAAGACGTCACTGGGCTTCGACACCGTGGCGCCGTTCGTGGAGAACGGCACGACGTTCCACGGTGGAGCGTCCGCGTGGGACGTCCAGGTCGTCGGCGACGGCAACGCGGTCGCCTTCACGAACCTGTTCGGCGTACCGTGGCCGCCCTACTTCGACCGGCGCCGCATCCCGGCCGAGGGCGTCTGGCCCAGCTTCGGCATCATCGCGAAGGTGAACGGGCGCTGGCAGGTCGTCGACCAGTGGAGCGCGGCCCAGCTGGCGGTGTCCAATCCGGACTCCGATGTGGACACTCGCGCGTGTGCCCCGTACGAGGGCATGCCCGGCGGCACAAGCATCTGCGGCGGCCCGAACGAGATGGCCGTCTTCCCCCGCTCGCGCGACCTGATCGTGGCGCTGTACGCCGGCGACGGGCGGCGCAGCAGCGGCGGTCTCATGGCATTGCGGGTCACCGGCCCGAACATGGCTGGACACTTCGCCGTGAGGATCGTGGGCTTCTACGCCTACCCCGACGTCCCCGACATCAACCCGCCCAACCCCGTGCGGCCGGGCAACCTCGGCATCGCCATCAAGACGGTGGAGATCGACCCGACCAGCCCGCCGGGTGACGAGCGTTTCAGCGTCGTAGCCGACATCTGGCACGCCGACGATGACGGTGACCCGAGCACGGTACCGCCGGGACTCGATCCGAGCGTGACGCAGGAGTTCAGCTACAACGCGGCGACGGGCGAGATCCGGCCCGTGTCGGCGCCGTTCATCGTCGGCCCTGCCGGTACCGGCTTCCGCGGCGTACACGGTGGGATCTACGACTACCAGGGCAACATGTGGGCGCTGTCCAACGGTGTCGTCATCTACTCCACAGTGGACGGACGGCGCAAGCTCGGCGGACCGGCGTGCCCGTTCGATCCGAGCCGCTGGAACAGCCGGCCGGAAAGCTACACCACCACATCCGGCGGCCGGACGGTGTGGGGACAGACCTGCGCGCCGGACTACGAGATATCACAGAGCCGCGACGTCGGCGGTGGTGGTTTCTTCGGCAACTTCCTGCAACTGGCCGAGGATCCGGTGACCCGCACGATCGTGGGCGTCGACACCTGGGATACCGGCAACGTGATGGCGATCCGGCACTCCGGTACCGGTCTGGCCAAGACATTCACCATCGGAAACCTCGTGGACACCGGCCGGAACCTGCTGCCGCGGCAAGGGCCACCGGAGCAACGTCCCCCGGCGTTCGACCGCACCGGGCGGATGTGGGTGACGTTCCACATCTGGCCACCGGCACCCGGCCACACGGCCGTGATCGACCATTGGATCGCCTCGGTCGAGTTGGCGAGGCTCTTCGACCCGGTACCGGTCTCGCTGCCGCGGACGGTTGGCGCGTCAGCGACCGTGCAGGCCGAACACACGGTGACCACGGGTATGCAGGCACGGCCGCCAGGCCCCGGCGGCATCATCCCGATCGACGCGACGGCGCACATGCTGCGATGTACGGGTGCCTGCGCCAACGACGGCATCGCCGGAGACGGGTACATGTCGGCTGACGGCACCGCGGAGTACACGGTGTACGTTCCCGCGACGGGCGCCTACCGGATCGCGTACCGGGTCCGGGGAATGGCCGCCCAGTCGGCGATCCAGCTGAGCGTCGGCTCGTTGACCAACACGACCGCGGTGAACACCGCCGGCGCTTGGAGCACCGTCACCGGGCCGACGGTCACACTCGGCGCCGGCGTACAGCGGCTGCGCCTGTCGCCGCCGACCGGAGGAGGCAACTGGTACCTGAACTGGTTCACGTTGACCCGCCAGGCATGAGTCCTCTACCGTGCGGCCGTGGTACAGACGCTTCGGCCCGGCCGCGTCGTGCTCGGCGCCGTACTGGGTCTCGTGGGGCACGCTCTCGCGTTCGTCGCCGGCATCGTGGCCGCCG
The DNA here is from genome assembly GCA_035650075.1 of Micromonosporaceae bacterium. Lineage (GTDB taxonomy): Bacteria > Actinomycetota > Actinomycetes > Mycobacteriales > Micromonosporaceae > DASSUC01. The sequence continues at coordinate 28,956 of DASRII010000269.1, forward strand.
GGTTCGTGGAGCCTTCGGAGGGCGGCGGGTTCGAGGACCTGGCGGCTGCCATCGGAACCTTCTTCATCGTGGAGGCACTGGTCGCGATCGCTTGTCTCGTCGCCGGTGTTGTCCTGCTCGTCCGGGGTCGGCGCGATGTCGGCGCTGGATTGTTGGCCGGCTGGTTCGTCGGACTGATCGCAGTGGTGGTCGTCATCAGCATGTGAGGGTTGTCGGTTCCTGGATAGCAGGCGCCGAAGGTCTTCGCTAACGTCCGCCGTAATGAGTAATGGCGGTTCGATCTGGTGGCTGGTGTTCGTAGCGGTCGGCGGTGTCCTCGCGGCTGTCGGGGTAGGCGTCCTCTTCTACCGCCGACGCGGCTCCCGCGCCAAGGTCCAGGACGTCCACCGCACGGCGCCGGTCACGGCGGCGCTGGTCGAGGCCGCGCCGGCGCAGACGGTCGCCGAGCCGGTGCGGGTCGTGGCCACCGCGGCCGTCAGAGCCATGTTCACGGGTACGCCGTCCGCCCCGCCCGCGGTGTCACCGACAGCGGAGTGTCCAGAAGGGACTGTCCAGCGTGGACGCCTGGTGGAGACACGAGGTCCGCTGGGGTGTCTCACGTCGGACGCCCGGGTCCACGTGCGTGTCGTCGGCGACGGCGACAACGTACAGGAAGGCGACTACGACCCCGACATCCTCGCGCACGACACATCGCCACGGGTCCTGCGCGAGCTGAGCACGGGACAGCACTCGTGGACCTTCCGGCTGTACACGGTGGAACTCAGCGTGCCCATGGAACGGCTGACCGTCGGTTGCTACGAACGGCTGGTCTGCCGGGGTGGCCGGTGGGTGTCCGACGGCCGGATCAGGGTCGAGCAGCAACAGGTGGCGTACACCCACGTGATCCGCCGGGAGGAGCTGACCGGTCAGGAGTGGCGCAAGCTGATGCCGGAACTGTGGACCTTCCTTCGCCGGGCGATAGCCGACCGGGACCGGATGAGCACCTTCTGCGGCTAGCTGACGAAGCGGAAACGGCGGCGGCGGAAGAACACGAACAGGACGCCGCCCAGTCCGGCCAGGGCCAGCCCGCCGGCGGCGTACATGCCGGTCTCGACACCCGTCACCGGCAGGCAGTTGGCCACCGGCATCGACTTGCCCTCGGCGACGGGCGTGTTGTTCGCGCCCTCGGTGACGGTGATGGCACCGGCGTTCGCCTTCGGTACGTCCACCTTCGCGTCCTTGCCGGCGTCAACTGTGGACGTCTGGGTGAACCCACCCTGGCCGGAGACAGTGAACACGGCAGGGGCCGTCGCATCGGTGGCGTTGGTCAGCGTCACGGTCACGACGCCCTCGCAGGACGACGCGAAGCTCGCGCCCGGGTTCGGCGTCGTGGCCTGGCAGGTGCCCTCGAACGAAACCGTGCCCTTGTGCGAGGCGTCCACGCCCCTACCGCGGTTCCAGTGGACATCGACCGTAAGCGAGGCGGACTCGAAGGTGGCGGGGACGTGCTGCACCCCGGTGAGCGGGGTGGACGAGATGCTCGTGGGCAGGACGGCGTCGACCTCGATGTCCGTCACGGTGGTGCCGTCCGGCGTGAGCCGTACGCCGGTCACCTCGCCGACCAGATCGTTCTCGCTGTTCTTCACGGTCCAGGTGACGACCCAGTCACCGGCCGCGGTGTCGCACACGGCGACGCCCTCGACAAAGGGCTGGTGGGCACTGGTGGGGGAGCCGAGGGCGAGTGCGCCCACGATGCCGGCCGCGATGGCGGCGAGGATTATCAGCAGGCGTCGGACAGAGGGGAGGAAGCTGTTCACACGCACTCCCGAGATGGGGATCGGGCAAGGCACGACGCCCGACCCTAGTGATACATCGAGAGATACGGATGACCGGGTGGACTGGTGATACCGAATCGTTACCTCGCGATAGCGTCGTCAGGGTGACGAGGATCGTGGCGGGCACGCTCGGTGGTCGACGGATCGCCGCGCCGGTCGGGCAGCACACCCGCCCGACGTCGGACCGGGTCCGGGAGGCGCTGTTCAGCACGCTGGAGAGCCTCACCGAGGTCAGTGGATCGAGATTCATGGACCTCTATGCAGGCTCGGGTGCCGTCGGGCTGGAGGCGCTGTCGCGCGGGGCGGCCGCGGTACTGCTGGTCGAGTCGGATCCGAAGGCGGCGCGCATCATCCGCGAGAACATCGCGCTGCTCGGCGTCGGATCGGGCGCTCGCCTCGAGACCGGGAAGGTCGAGACGGTCCTGGAGAGCGGGCCGCCGGACGGGCAGCCGTACGACGTCGTGTTCGCCGACCCGCCGTACGCGGTACCCGATGATGATCTCACCGCGATGCTGGCCGCACTCGTCGACGGCGCCTGGCTGGCGGCGGACGCGGTGGTCGTGGTCGAGCGCGCGACGCGGTCGGCGGTCCCGCGCTGGGTGCCGGGTCTCACTTCGGAGCGCAGCCGCCGCTACGGGGAGACCACACTTTGGTACGGTCGCCGATCGTGAGCGGCACCACGAGACGCGCGGTGTGTCCGGGCTCGTTCGACCCGGTCACCAACGGCCATTTGGACATCATCGGCCGGACCAGCCGGCTGTACGACGAGGTAATCGTCGCGGTACTGGTCAACCAGGCGAAAGCCGGGCTGTTCAGCGTCGACGAGCGCCTCGACATGCTGCGCGAGGTAACGGCCGGGTACCCGAATGTCCGGGTGGAGTCGTTCCAGGGGCTGCTCGTCGACTACTGCAAGGCGCAGGGCGCCTCGGTGGTGGTGAAGGGGCTGCGCGCGATCAGCGACTTCGACTACGAGCTTCAGATGGCGCAGATGAACACCGGCTTGGCGGGGGTCGAGACGCTGTTCATGGCGACGAACCCGCTGTACTCGTTCCTGTCCTCCAGCCTGGTCAAGGACGTGGCGAAGTGGGGAGGCGATGTCTCGGCGCACGTGCCCGATCTCGTCGTCGTCCGACTCGCCGCACGGCTGCGGGGGCCAGCGTCCGGCGAGCCCGGCGCCTGAGCCGTACCCTCACAATGGGAACTCGGCCGGCCATCGCCGCCGACAGGGGGACAGGAGTTATGCGAGTGGACCCGCTCGACCGCATCGACGAGATCATCGCCATCGTGGAGGGTGCCCGTTCGGTGCCGATGTCGCGTAACTGCATGGTGGACCGTGGCGAGATGGTCGCCGCCCTCGAGCAGTTGCGCGGTGAGCTGCCTCCCGAGCTGCGCCGGGCGGGTGCGCTGCTCGACGAACGCGACAAGATCATAGATGCGGGCCGGCGTGAGGCCGAGCGGATCATCACCGAGGGCGAGCAGGAACACTCCCGACTGGTCTCGGTGAACGAGATCACGGTCTCCGCGGAGCACGAGGCGGCGCGGATCGTCGGTGAGGCCCGGGCCGAGGCACAGCGGCTGCGCGACGAGGTCGACGACTACGTGGACACCGCGCTGGCGAACTTCGAGCAGTTCCTCACGCGGGCGCTGGCGTCGATCGAGCGCGGTCGGGACAAGATGCACGCGCTCCGCGAGATCGGCTCGTTCGTCCCCGACGAGGTGGACCGCCCGCTGCCGTTCTGACGCGCCTCGACGCAACGGGGCCGGACCGCCGCGAACCTGAAATGGCGGTCGGGTAATCTTGTCCAACGGCCTCTCCCGGCCGGAGTCCAAGGATGCATGATCACCCGTTGACCCATCTCGACCCCCGGTCGCCCCTGGTCCTCGATACGAGGGACCTGCCGCGCCGTCCGGGCGTTCACCGTGCCGTCGACCGGACGATCCCCGCACCCGCCGACTTCGGGCTGGAGCTGGTCCGGGTGCCGGAAGGCGCCGCGATCCACCTCGACCTGTCGATGACGTGGGTCACCGAGGGCGTGTTCGTCTCGGGGACCGCGTCGGCCACGGTCGAGGGGGAGTGCGGTCGTTGCCTGCGCCCGACCAGCGACACGCTGGTGATCCGACTGCAGGAGCTGTACGCCTACGAGCACAGCGCCACGGACGAGACCACCGACGAGGACGAGGTGGGCCGGCTGCGGGGCGACTTGATCGACCTGGAGCCGGCGCTGCGGGACGCGGTGGTGCTTGCACTGCCGAGCCACCCGCTGTGCCGCGCCGACTGTCCCGGCATGTGCCCCGAGTGCGGGGTACACCTGGACGACCTGCCGGCAGACCACAGCCACCAGCGGGTCGACTCCCGCTGGTCGGCCCTGTCTCAGTTGACCGAGGAGTAAGAGGCTCGTGGCCGTACCCAAGCGCAAGATGTCGCGCAGCAACACCCGGTCCCGCCGGGCGCAGTGGAAGGCCACTGCGGTCGCGACCGTCCCCTGCCCGCAGTGCAAGTCGCCGAAGCTTCCGCATGCGGCCTGCATGGTCTGCGGCACGTACAACGGCCGCCAGGTCATCGAGGTCTGACCTTGGTGGGTAATACCGGGTGACGCGATCCACGCGGCAGCTTTCTGGGCCAGCGCGGATCGCCGTCGACCTCCTCGGCGGGGATCACGCACCCGCCGTCGTGGTTGACGGCGCTCTGCTCGCTTGTAGCGCCGATCCTGACCTGCGCCTCGTCCTCGTCGGACCGACTTCGGTCGCCGACGAGGTCCTTGCCGCGCTCCCGGCCGCCGACCGGTCCCGGGTCTCGGTCGCCACGGCGACCCGGCCGGACGACGGGCCGCTACGTGCCGTGGAGACGGCCGACGGACCGCTGAGCGCCGCGCGGCCCGGTACCACCGTCGGTGCGGCCGTCGACGCCGTCGTCCACGGGTACGCCGATGCGGTCGTGTCCGCCGGGAACAGCGGCGCCACGGTCACGGCCGCCGTGATCGGGCTGGGCCGTGTGGTGCGCCGACCGCCGCTGGCCTGCACGTTGCCGGGCCTGGACGGCCCGGTGGTCCTGCTCGACGTGGGCGCGTCGGTGGACCCGTCGCCCCCGGTACTGGTGCAGCACGCGGTGCTCGGTGCGGCCTACGCCGCGGCGCTCCTCGGGCTGGACCATCCCCGGGTCGGCCTGCTGTCCATCGGCACCGAGGCGGACAAGGGCGACCGGTGGCGCCGGTCCGCGTACGGCCGGTTGGCCGGTACCGCCCTGCCCAACGGCGCCGAGTTCGTCGGCAACGTCGAGGGGTACGACGTCTCGCGCGGCGCGCGGGCCGATGTCGTGGTCACCGACGGGTTCACCGGAAACGTCCTGCTCAAGGGCGTCGAGGCCGCGTATGTCCTGGCCGGCGGCGAGATGTCGGCGGATACCGCCCCGCGCGCGGCGGCCCTGCTCGGCATCGGCGGGACGGTGGTCGTCTGCCACGGTGAGGCCAACGGGCCCGATTTCGCTTCGGGCATCGAGCTCGCCGCACAGCTGCACCGTCTCGGTACCACTGCCCGGCTCTGGAGGAGCGAGGTGATCACATGAGTTCTCCGCCGCCGATCAGCCACATGGAACGCGCGTTCGGCGTCGCTCTCGACCCGGAGCTGCTGGAGCGGGCACTGACCCACCGGTCGTACGCGTACGAGAACGGAGGCCTGCCGACCAACGAGCGGCTGGAGTTCCTCGGCGACTCGGTACTCGGGCTCGTGGTCACGACCGCGCTGTTCCACAACCACCCGGATCTGGCCGAGGGACAGCTGGCGAAGCTCCGCGCGAGCGTGGTCAACATGCGCGCGCTGGCCGACGTCGCCCGCGGCCTCGGGCCGGTGGGCCTCGGCCCGTACCTCCTGCTCGGCAAGGGCGAGGAGGCCACCGGAGGGCGGGACAAGGCGAGCATCCTGGCCGACACGCTGGAGGCGGTGCTGGGCGCGATCTATCTCCAGTACGGCCTGACGACCGCGACCCACGTGATCCGCCGGCTGTTCGACGACCTGATGTCCGAGGCGGCGGGCCGCGGTGCCGGCCTGGACTGGAAGACCTCGTTGCAGGAGCTGACCGCCTCGCTCGGCCTGGGCGTGCCGGAGTACCGCATCGAGGAGACCGGCCCGGACCACGCGAAGACGTTCACGGCCTGGGCGATCGTGGCGGGGGACCGGTTCGGCGGCGTCGACGGGCGCAGCAAGAAGGAGGCCGAGCAGCGGGCGGCCGAGGAGGCGTGGCGCGAGCTGTCCGCCCGCGCCGGCGCGGTGTCCGGACCGGAGAGCCTCCGCGATCCGGAGCGGTGGTCGCGTGCCTGAGCTGCCCGAGGTGGAGACCGTCCGCCGCGGTCTGGCGACCTGGGTGGTCGGCCGGACCATCGCCGGGGTCGATGTCGGGCACCCCCGGGCGGTACGCCGGCACCCGGCCGGACCGGCCGACTTCGCCGCGGCGCTGACCGGGCGTACCGTGCTGGCGGCCTGCCGTCGGGGAAAGTACCTGTGGCTTCCGCTCGACTCCGGCGACGCGCTGATCGGTCATCTAGGCATGTCCGGGCAGATGCTGCTGCGGCCGGAGTCCGCGGCCGACGAGATCCACCTCCGGATCCGGTTCCGGTTCACGGACGACGGGCCGGAGCTGCGGTTCGTCGACCAGCGCACGTTCGGCGGGCTGGCGGTGTCGCCGGGTGGCGCCACGCTGCCGGGCGAAATTTCGCACATCGCGCTCGATCCGCTCGACCCGTCCTTTGTGGACGACGAGTTCGTCGCCGCGCTGCGCCGCCGGCGTACCGAGGTCAAACGCGCGTTGCTGGACCAGACACTGGTGTCCGGGGTCGGCAACATCTACGCCGACGAGGCGCTGTGGCGGGCCCGACTGCACGGCGCCCGGCCGACGTCGTCGCTGACCCGGCCGGCCGCGAGCGGGCTGCTCTCGCACGTGCGGGAGGTGCTGACCGAGGCTATTTGCGCCGGCGGTACGAGCTTCGACTCGCTCTACGTCAACGTGAACGGGGAGAGCGGGTACTTCGACCGTTCCCTGGGTGTATATGGCCGGGAGAGCGAGCCGTGCCTGCGCTGCGGTGCACCGATCCGGCGGGAGCACTTCATGAACCGGTCGTCGTACTCCTGCCCGCGTTGCCAGCGCCGCCCCCGGCGTCGCCTCTCCCCGTCGATCAAGGACAAGTGAGCGGGCGAATCACACTACGTGCGGCCGAAGAGTTGGGTCCAGTAGGGTGTGCCGCTTCGGCTGTAGGCCAGGCCGACGCCGAGGGCTCGGGCGGCGCAGTTGAGGATGTTCGCCCGGTGGCCCGAGCTGCCCATCCAGCCGTCCATGACCGCGGCGGGCGTGCGGTACCCATATGCCACGTTCTCGCCGATCGCGTCGTCGTACCCGGCCCGCTCCGCCCGTTGCCAGGGTGAGCTGCCGTCGCTGCCGGTGTGGCTCATGGTGTTGTGCTCGGCCATGTCGACGCTGTGCCCGCGAGCGGCGCTGTGCAGCCGGTCATCACGGTGGACCGCCGGGCAGCTGGCGCGGGCGCGTTCGCGGTTGACCAGCACGAGGACCTCGTCCTCCAGCACCTCGACCCGGCTTCGACTGCGTGTGGGGCTGGGTGCCGGGGCCGTGCTGGACGGCGCCGCGGTGACCGAGGGCGACACGCTCGGCGTGGCGCTGGCGCTCGGGTCGGGGCTGGCTCCGGGCTCGCCAGCGGCGACGCCGAAGCGCTGGCTTCCGCTGGCCGGCTCGTCGAGCGGCGAGTACCCGCGCAGGACGGTAGCGCCGAACCCGGCCGACGCCATGGCCGCGAGCACCAGCACCAGGGCAGCCATGCTCCGACGGGGTGTGCTGCGCCGATGGCCGCCAGCCAAGATCTTTGCCACCTCGCCCTGAATAGACCGGGTTGACGCTATCAGAGACGAACCCTGAGCCGACCCGACTCGAGTCGAGGGGGACAGAACTTGACTCTGCCCATTCGTCGGCGGAGGATGGGTATGTCGCCAGTCGCCCGACCATGCTCGTGTGCTGAACGCCGCGGGTAGGTTGCCGCGATTTACTGGGCGCGCGTTGCTGGCTGTACCGGCAGCGCATCACGAGGAGACGATATGGCGAAAGCCCTCTACGGCCACGTTGGCAGTGCGCCGGACCGGCGTCTGTTGGACGAGGTCACGAAACTGCGTGCCACGGTGCAGGCACTCGAGTTCGAGGTCACCCGGCTACGCGCCGAAAACGATCGGCTGGCCGCGGCCGTCGCCGATCCGGAACACCTACTCCGGATCGCCGAGCCGGCGCTGACCTGACGACCGAGGCGCCGGTGCTCGCAAGGTACCGGCGCCGCAGCCTCCGTTCCCCGAAGAATCCGCTAGCGCGCCGACACGCCGAGGTCGGCGCGCATGTTTTTGCCCGCCCGCCGTGTGGAATCCGCAGGTCTGACGGCCTGTCCACGGCCTGGCGCAATCGGCTGTGACACGCAGGGTAACGGCCGTACCGGGGTACATTGCGCGAAGAAGCGGCCTGAAGATCGGGCCGACCCTACGAGCACCGGAGCCACGTGCATCTCAAGACGCTGACGGTGAAGGGGTTCAAGTCCTTTGCCTCTGCCACGACGCTGAAGCTCGAGCCGGGGATCACCTGTGTGGTGGGACCCAACGGCTCGGGCAAGTCAAACGTGGTCGATGCCATCGCCTGGGTGCTGGGTGAGCAGGGCGCCAAGGCGTTGCGCGGCGGCAAGATGGAGGACGTGATCTTCGCCGGTACGGCCGGCCGTCCCCCGCTCGGCCGGGCCGAGGTCACTCTCACGATCGACAACAGCGACGGTGCTCTGCCGATCGACTACACCGAAGTGTCGATCACCCGAAGGATGTTTCGGTCGGGCGAGAGTGAGTACGAGATCAACGGCAGCTCGTGCCGCCTGCTCGACATCCAGGAGCTGCTCAGCGACTCCGGCATCGGCCGGGAGATGCACGTGATCGTCGGCCAGGGACAGCTGGACGCGGTCCTGCACGCCAAGCCCGAGGACCGGCGGGCGTTCATCGAGGAGGCCGCCGGCGTCCTCAAGCACCGCAAGCGCAAGGAGAAGGCGCTGCGGAAGCTCGAGGCGATGCAGACCAACCTCAACCGGCTCACCGACCTGACCGCGGAGCTTCGCCGCCAGCTCAAGCCGCTCGGCAAGCAGGCCGAGGTGGCCCGGCGCGCGGCCGGCATCCAGGCCGACCTGCGCGACGCCCGGCTGCGGCTGCTCGCCGACGACCTGGCGACCCTGCGCGCCACGCTCGACAAGGAGATCGCCGACGAGACGGCTCTGCGCCAGCGCCGCCAGCAGATCGAGGGGGAGTACGCGCAGGTCCAGGGACGCCTCGCCGAGCTGGAGGCCGCGCTCGCCGAGGACGCTCCGTTGCTCGCGGCCGCGCAGGACACCTGGTACAAGCTGTCCGCCCTGCAGGAGCGGTTCCGCTCTACGGCCCAGCTCGCCGCCGAGCGACTGCGCCACCTGACGACCACCCCCGAGGACGAGCGCCCCGGCCGCGATCCGGAGCTGCTGGCCGCGGAGGCGGAGAAGGTCCGCGAGCAGGAGGCGGGCCTGCGCGCCGCCCTGGAGGCGGACCAGGCACACCTGGCCGAGGCGGTCCGGCACCGGCAGGAGCTGGAGACCCAGCTCGCCGACGCCGAAAAGGCGCTGGTGGCCGCGGTCAAGGCGGTCGCCGACCGGCGGGAAGGCCTGGCCAAGCTCGCCGGCCAGGTCAACGCGGTACGGACCCGCTCGACCGCCGCGGCCGACGAGATCGCGCGGCTCGCGGTCGCGCTGACCGAGGCGCAGGCGCGGGCCGAGACGGCCCAGGAGGACTACGACGCGGTCGTCGAGGGCGCGACCGAGCAGGACCGGGACACCGCCGATCTGGAAATCCGGCACCGCGAGGCGCTGGCCGCCCGGGACACCACCGTCGCCGAGGTCGAGCGGCTCTCCGACGCCGAGCGCGCCACGGAGAAGGACGCCACCGGCTGGAAGGCCCGCGAGGAGGCGCTCGCGATGGGCCTGCGGCGCAAGGACGGCGCCGGTGCCCTGCTCGCCAACGCCAGCCGGGTGCCCGGCCTGATCGGCAGCGTTGCCGCGCTGCTGACGGTCGAACACGGCCACGAGGCGGCCCTCGCCGCGGCCCTGGGCGCGCTGGCCGACGCCGTCGCCGTCTCCGACGTGGAGAGCGCCGTCGCCGCCGTCGAGCTGCTCAAGTGGGAGGACGCCGGGCGCGCCGCGCTCCTGGTCGGCTCGGCCTCTACCGGTGCCGACCCGCGGCCCCCGCTGCCCGAGGGCGCGCAGTGGGCCGGCGACCTCGTGCACGCCCCGGACGAGCTACGTCCCGCGATGGCCAAGGCGCTCCGCGACGTGGTGTTCGTGGCCGACCTGCAGGCCGCTCGCCGCGTGGTAGCCGCCGCGCCGACCCTGCGCGCGGTCACGCCCGAGGGCGACGTGATCGGCGCGCACGCCGCCGCCGGCGGTTCCGCCAAGCAGCCGAGCTTCATCGAGGTCCAGGCCGCCGTCGAGGAGGCCCGTGTGCGCTGGTCCGAGGCCGACCGCAAGCTGACACAGCTGCGGTCCGCACTGGAGGTCGCGCGCAACCAGCTCGCCGCGGCCGAGGAGCGCGTCGCGTCTTCCGCCGCCGCCAAGCGCGAGGCCGAGGGGCAGCGCAACGCCGCCGCCCGACGGCTGGCCGAGCTGGGCGCGGCCGCCAAGTCGGCGATCGCCGAGGCGGAACGGCTCTCCACGGCGATCGCCAACGCGGAGACAGCCCGCGACGAGGGCCTCGCCGGCCTCGCCGAGCTGGAGGAACGCCTGCGGCTGGCCGAAGCCACGTCCGTGGACGAGAACCCGTCGACCGCCGAGCGGGACCAGCTCACGGCGGCGGTGAACCGCGCCCGGCAGAACGAGATGGAGGTGCGGCTGGCGGTCCGCACCTCGGAGGAGCGGGTCGCCTCGCTGGCCGGACGCGCCGACTCCCTGGCCCGGCAGGCCGCGGCCGAGCGCGCCGCCCGCGAGCGAGCCGCCGCCCGGCGTGCCGCGCGCGCCCGGGGCGCCGCCATCGCGGGTGCGGTCGAGACCGGCGCCCGCGCGGTGCTGGAGCGGATCGCCGTCTCACTGGCCACGGCCGCCGCGAACCGCGACGCCGTCGCCCAGTCGCGGTCCGCGCGCGAGGCCGAGATGTCGGCGGTACGGGCAGCAGCCAAGCAACTCGGCGCCGATCTGGAACGGTTGACCAGCGAGGTCCACCGCGACGAGGTCGCCCGCGCCGAGCAGCGGCTGCGCATCGAGCAACTGGAGGCGAAGGCCGCCGAGGACTTCGGGCTGGACCTGGACACGCTGCTTGCCGAGTACGGGCCGGACCAGTTTGTCCCGCCGACCCAGGCGGAACTGGCCGCGGCCGAGGCCGATGGCAAGTTCCCGCCGGAGCCGGTGCCGTACGAGCGACCGGTCCAGGAGAAGCGGGCCGCCAAGGCCGAGCGCGAGCTCAACCTGCTCGGCAAGGTGAACCCGCTGGCGCTCGAGGAGTTCGCGGCGCTGGAGGACCGGTACAAGTTCCTCAACGACCAGCTGGAGGACCTCAAGGCCACCCGGCGGGATCTGCTGACCGTCGTCAAGGACGTCGACGAGCGGATTCTCGAGGTGTTCTCCAGCGCGTTCGCCGATACCGCCCGGGAGTTCGAGGAGGTCTTCCGCGTCCTGTTCCCCGGCGGGGAGGGCCGGCTCGTGCTCACCGACCCCGACGACCTGCTCACGACGGGCGTCGAGGTGGAGGCGCGGCCACCCGGCAAGAAGATCAAGCGGCTGTCGCTGCTCTCCGGTGGCGAGCGCTCGCTGACCGCCGTCGCGCTGCTCTGCGCGATCTTCCGGGCGCGGCCGAGCCCCTTCTACATCCTCGACGAGGTCGAGGCGGCGCTCGACGACATCAACCTGGACCGGCTGCTGAACCTGCTGAGGCAGCTCCAGGACCGCAGCCAGCTGATCATTATCACGCACCAGAAGCGCACGATGGAGATCGCCGACGCACTCTACGGCGTCACCATGCGCAGCGGCATCACCGAGGTGATCAGTCAGCGACTGGGCGCGGAGGAGCGGGAAGCCGTCGCCGCGTAGCCCTCAGTCGCCTTTCGCGCCGTCGATCCGCTCGCGGATCAGGTCGGCGTGCCCGTTGTGTCGCGCGTACTCCTCGATCATGTGGATGTAGATCCAGCGCAACGAAAACTCCCGCTCCCTCTCGTCGGTGAAGGTGTCATCCAGCGAACGGCCCGCGACCACCTCGCGCGATCCGGCGCACGCCTCGTCGAACGCGGCGAACACCCGGTCCACCGGGGCGCTGTCGAGGTGGTCGAAGTCGCCGTCGTAGTTGTCCTTCGACCAGTAGAACGGGGTGTACTCCACCCCACCGAAATCCAGGAACCAACCGCGCTCGACCTCGGTCATGTGCCGGACGAGACCGAGCAGCGACAGGGTCGACGGCTTGGCCGAGCGGCGCTTGAGCTGCTCCTCGTCGAGTCCCGCACACTTCATCAACAGCGTGGTGCGGTGGTAGTCCAGCCAGGCGTCGAGCATGGTCCGTTCGTCCGCGATCCGCGGAGGATCCGTTCTGGTGATCTCGGGCGCAGTCATGCGGCCCAGTCCACTCGGGTGAGGTCCACCACCGCAACCAAGTTCATGACTGTACCGTCCGGACGGTACAGTAGCCGGATGCGCCGTGATCATCTGCTCGACGCCGCCGAAGCGCTGCTCGCCGAGGCGGGCACCCGCGCGTTGACGCTCGCCGCGGTCGCGCAGCGGGCCGGCGTGAGCAAGGGCGGCCTGCTCCACCACTTCGCCACGAAGGAAGCGTTGGTCGCCGCGCTCGTCGAGCGGTTGATCACAGACTTCGACGAGCTCATCTCCCGGTTCGACGACGGCACGCCGGAAGGCCACGCCCGGGCGTACGTCCAGGCGACGTTCGACTCGCTCGCCGAGGCGGCCCAGTCCCAGCGGCGGTGGACGGCCGTGATCGCCGCGGCTACCGAGGCGCACCGGCTCGACCCGCTGCGCGCTGCGCTGCGCAGGTGGCACCGGCGCGACGAGACGGCGGTCGATCCGGTGGCGCTGCGGATCGCCCGGCTGGCAGCCGACGGTCTGTGGGAGAACCTCGTCCTCGACCCGGGTCTGTTCGACGTCGCGGACGTCGAGGCGCTGCGGGTACGCCTGCTGGAGTTGACGCGATGTTGACGCGCGCCCGGTACGGGGTCACGGCCACCTTCGGCCTGGCGGGAGCACTGGCCGCGGTCTGGACGGTCCGGGTGCCGGCGCTGGCCGACAAGCTGCATCTCGACCCAGGACAGCTCGGCATCACGGTGCTGGCCTGGGGCCTCGGTGCGCTCGCCATCATGCAGTTCGCCGGCCGGCTACTGACCCGTTTCGGCAGCCGAGCCGTACTGCGGGTCGTCGGACCGGCTACCGCCGCCACGCTGGCCCTGATCGGCCTTGCCTCGTCGTACCTCCTGCTGCTCGCCGCGGCGGTGGTCTTCGGCATGGCGT
>DASRII010000270.1:0-26420 GCA_035650075.1 Micromonosporaceae bacterium
CGATGTCACGTTCGCTCCCAGCTACGGAAGCAACAACATCGCATTGACCTCGACGTTCTTCAACGAAGTCAACAACGGCGCGCGGGTTACTCTCACCTTCCACTTCTGGAGTGGGACTCGGGTGACCTACTTCGTCACCAAGTCGGGAAGCTCGGTGACCGGCTCGACAACCTGACGCCAGGCGAAGGGGTGGGTCCCTGCCGGACCCACCCCTCGTCGCTATGTAGTGGTGCTCAGGTCAGCTTGAACTGAGCGGTTAGATAGGCGCCGTCGGTCGTCGATACGGTTACCTGGTAGCAGTTTCCCTTGAGCTTGGGGGTCTGCCAGTTGTAGACGAACTGTCCGGCGGTCGTGTCGTAGCGCAGGCTGGTGTTTCCGGTTGCGGTGGTCTCGATGGCGTCCTCGGCAGCAGTCCCGTCACAGTTGGTCTTCGCCATCAGTATCGGCAGGATGATGCTCGTGGACGTCAGTTCCACGCTGCCCGCGAACACCTCGAACTTGATCGGTACGGTGCTGCCGCCCTTGACGGTGTTGATTACACGGTTCATGTCGACAGGTTGGTAGAAGCCACGCATCGTGCGATGCACAGTGATTTTGAAATCCCCTTGGTTCTTGTTGCCGGCGTTGTCCGTTGCTGAGCATGTCACCGTCGTGATGCCGAACGGGAAGGTGCTGCCGGATGCCGGCACGCACGAGACCGGAACGTTGCCGTCCACAATGTCTGTCGCGGTAGCGGTGAACGTGGCCACCGCACCGTTCACGTCGGTTGCGGCGAGCACCATGTCCGCTGGAAGAGTCAGGTGAGGCTTCGTGGTATCGACCACCGTGACGGTGAACGACTCCGTGGCAGTGTTGCCGGCGTCGTCGGTCGCGGTGCAATTCACGATGTTGGTGCCGATCGGGAAGGTGCTGCCCGACGCCGGAGTGCAGTTGACCGGCACGGTGGGGTCGACGATGTCGGTCGCGGTCGGCGAGCTGTATGTTGCGATGGCGCCGCCCGGACCCGTCGCCTCGACTCTGGGTACATCCGTGGGAATTCCCGCGATGGTCGGCGGCATGGTGTCCTCGACAGTGACGTTGAACGAACCTGTGACCGAGTTGCCGCTGTCGTCTGTGGCTGTGCACGTGACGGTCGTGGTTGCGACTGGGAAGGTGCTGTCCGACGCCGGGGTGCAGACTGGCGTGACGGCACTGTCTGCAATGTCCTCCGCAGTCGCGATGTATGACACGGCGGCACCCGAGGGACCGGTCGCCTCTTCGACAACGTTGGCCGGGAGCATGAGCACCGGAGCGGTCGTGTCCCTAACGATCACGTGGAACGTCGCCGTTCCCTTGTTGCCGTGGCTGTCCGTGGCGGTGCACGTGACGGTGGTTGTACCGAGCGCGAACGTGCTGCCGGACGCAGGGGTGCAGGCCGGGTCAATCGCGCCGTCCACCACGTCGTTGGCGGTCGGCGTTGTGTAGGTGACGGTCGCGACGCCACCGGATGTCGCTTCGATGGCGGTGATGTCCGGTGTGCCAGCGATGACCGGCGCCGTAGTGTCGACGACCGTGACCGTGAACTGTCCAAAGGCATTATTGCCGGCGGCGTCGGTTGCCTGGCAATGCACCGTAGTCGTCGCGATCGGGAAAAGGCTATCCGATGGTGGGTTGCACGTGACCGTCGGGTTGGCCGGGTTGGCGTCGGTAGCGGTCGCCACATACGGCACCACTGCGCCGGCCGAACTCGTCGCCTCGGCGGTGATGCTGGCAGGCAGATTCAGCGCCGGTGGTGTCGTATCGCAATTGACCACGTTCGCCAAGACGGTCAACGACGTGGGACGTGTCACGTTGGGGTTGATCGCCGATGCCAGCAGATCTACCGTTCCGGATACCGCACCTGCTGATGCGACGTTGAGATGGACCGTCAAGGTGACGGTGCCACCGCTGACGGTGTTGTTGCTCTGGACGTCCCAGTTCGGAGGCAAGGTGATCGAGCCGACGGCGCCGCCGGCAGCGGGGGTGGTGTTGATGCCGGCTCCCGAAACCGACGTGACCGACACCGTGACGGCGGCGTTGTTAGCGAATACCTCTGGCGATGTCGTCTTACCGTTGCGTTTGATGCCGATGAGGACCGGCTTACTTACGGTGGACCCTGCACAGACGTTGCCGAAGCTGAGGGCGTTGCCCTCGGTCGCCACCGGCGCAGCGCCGTCGCCGTCGGCTATGACGTTGTCGGCCCAGGCGGCCGCCGGTCCGAGTACCAACGCGACTGCCGCGACCGTTGCCAGTCGCAGCCATGTTCGTTTCTGAATTGACACTGAAACCTCCTGTGCGTGCCTGGTGATTCAGTAAACGCGGGTTCAATACGACTGCACATCCGCGTTGAGGCCCCGACACCAGGGCGATCTACCACAACCCCACATCTGACGGGCGACCCCGACCGGGGGACCGTCGCGACCTATTGTCCTAGGACGCTTTACGGGTGATGAGACCGTCCACAAGATACGGCTGGTTGATGTCAGAACTAGAACACGTTACAGTCCTGAGCGGGTACGTCATCGAGGAGGCATGCGATGCCGAAGGTCAGCGTCTCCACGGAAAGCGCCGCCGGACCGGAGCGCGTGTGGGAGCTTGCGATCGATCTGCCGCGTCTGGCGGAGTGGAACACCATGCACGACGCGTTCACCGGCGAGGTACCGGCGACCCTGAGCGAGGGAACGTCCTACAAGCAGCGGGTGAAGCTCATGGGGATGCCGGCCGACATGGCCTGGCGGGTGACCACGGCCGACGCCGGGCGGCTGGAGCAGGCGGGCGACGGTCCCATGGGGGTCAAGGCCCACAACCGGATGGTGATCGAGCCGTCGGGCACGGGCTCGCAGATCACTCTCGAGATGGAGTTCAACGGACCGGCGCTGGCCGGCCCCATGGCGGCGATGGTGGAGAAGCAGGCGGGGGCGGCCGCGGAGCAGTCGCTGGCGAAGTTCGCCGCGATGTTGACCTGATCGCGGTCAGCGCAGCAGGAGCCGCGTCGCCAGTTCGAGGTGGTTGACCACATCCTTCGCGGATGCGCGCCGCGTCACCCAGGCCACGAGGTTGGAGAGCCAGACGTCACCGATGACCCGGGCGATCGCCCTGTCGTCGTCGGTCGGCTCGCCGTCACGCATAGCTCTGGCGAACATCTCCTCCATCATCGTGGCGACCGCGTTGACTTCGGCGGCCGCCGAGGGGTCGGCGAACATGAAGGCCCGGGTCATCGCCTCGGTGAGCTGCGGCTCGCGTTGCATGACGCGCGTGGTCCGCTGCAGGACGAACATGGTCCGCTCGTACGGAGTCTCGCCGGGGTTGGGCGTGCGGTCCAGCCGTTCCTGGATGTGCTCGAACTCGATCGCCAGAGCGGCGACCAACAGATGAATCTTCGACGGGAAGTACCGGTACAGCGTGCCGAGCGCCACGTCGGCCCGTTCGGCGACCGTCCGCATCTGCACGGCGTCGTACCCGCCCTTGGAGGCCAACGCCAGCGTCGTCTCCAGGATCCGGCGGCGGCGGTCGCGCTGCGCGGCCGAACCGCGCTCGGCCTCCGCGCTCGAGCTGAGCGTGTTGGTGTTACGTGTTCTGGGCAAGCCCTCATGGTCCTTCCGTGATACCGGTGCGTTGCTGTGAACCAAGGTTATCAACGCCTCCATCGCGGTCGTTACAGTGGTGGCTGGCGCTACAATACTGGAACGTGTTCTAATTCTGGTGTGGCGATCGCCGGTACCGAGGAGCAACGGGCCATCCAGGCCGCGATCCGCCGGTGGTCCACCGATGCCGCCGTCGTGGCCGCGGTGCGCGACCGCGAAGGACAAGCCGCTCGGTTGGATCGATCGCTGTGGACCGGCATCACTGATCTCGGCCTGTTTTCGCTCGCGGTGCCGGAGAAGGCCGGCGGCACCGGTAACGCGGCGACCGACCTTGCCGCCGCGCTGGAACAGGTCACCGACGCGCTCGTACCGGGCCCGATCCTGCCCACCGTCCTGGCCAGCCTGGTCCTTGCCACACACGCCGAATTGCCCACCGTCGCCGAGCTGCTACCCGAGGTCGCGGCCGGCCGCGCAGCGGTAGCGGTCGCCTTTGCCAGCGGCTCGATGACCGCGACGCGGCTCGGCGCTACCGAGATGCGGGTGTCCGGCAAGGCGGGTCCGGTCCTCGGCGCCGGCGAGACGTCACACCTGTTGCTGGCGGCCGATACGCCGACCGGCCAGGTGTGGTTCCTGGTGACGGCCGATCAGCCGGGCGTACGCGTAACGAGTCGCCCAGCCGTCGACTTCTCCCGCGCGCTGGCCGACATCGAACTGTCCGATGTGGTCGTCGAGGCGGATCGGCTGATCGACCCGCACCCGTACGGCGTTCGCGACACCGCCGCATTCCTGTGCGCCGTCGAGGCGGTGGCGGTGGCCGGATGGTGCCTCCTAACTGCGACCGAGTACGCCAAGACCCGCCGCCAGTTCGGCCGGGAGATCGGCTCGTTCCAGGCGGTGAAGCACCTCTGCGCCGGCATGCTCTGCCGGGCCGAGCGGGCCGCGGCGGTCGCCTGGGACGCGGCGGTCGCCTTCGACAAAGCACCCGACGAGTTCCCGCTCGCGGCAGCCGCGGCGGCGGCCGTTGCCCTGGACGCCGGAGTCGACAACGCCAAGGACTGCGTGCAGGTACTCGGCGGGATCGGCTTCACCTGGGAGCACGACGCTCACCTGTACCTGCGCCGGGCGGTGGCGCTGCGCCAGCTCCTCGGCGGCTCGGCGAGGTGGCGCGAACGGGTGGCAGACCTCGCATTGGGTGGCGCTCGACGCGGCTTGCGCGCGGTCGCCGGTGTCGAAGGCGAGACCGAACGACCGGCGGTACGAGCCAAGGCCGGTGAGATCGCGGCACTGCCGGTGGAGCGGCAGCGAGCGGCGCTGGCCGATGCGGGGTACCTCGCGCCCGGTTGGCCGGTACCGTATGGCCTCGACGCCTCTCCCGCGCACCAGCTCGTCATCGACGAGGAGCTGACGCGGCTGGGTGTGCAGCGTCCGGACCTGGCCATCGCCGGTTGGGCGGTACCCACAATTCTGCAACATGGCACCGCCGCGCAGCGCGACCGTTTCGCGGCCCCGTCGTTGCGCGGCGAAATCATCTGGTGTCAATTGTTCAGCGAGCCCGAGGCGGGATCGGACCTGGCGGCGCTGCGGACGCGGGCAGTGCGTGCCGACGGCGGGTGGCGCCTGTCCGGACAGAAGGTGTGGACGTCGTTGGCGCGGCAGGCGGACTGGGCGATCTGCTTGGCTCGCACCGACCCGGACGCACCGAAGCATCGCGGCATGAGCTATTTCCTGGTGGCGATGGACACTCCGGGAATCGACATCCGCCCGCTGCGCGAAATTACCGGAGACGCGGTGTTCAACGAGGTATTCCTCGATGACGTATTCGTTCCCGACGAGTGCCTCGTGGGTGCGCCGGGGGACGGCTGGCGGCTGGCCCGCGGGACGCTCGAGCACGAGCGCGTCGCGATCGGTCGCGGCTCGTCGTTCGGCGATGGCGTCGAGAAGCTGATAGCCGTGGTCGGCTCGACCGGGATCGTCGACGAGCCGGGAGTGCGGGATCGGCTCGGTGCGCTGGTCGCGGATGGCCTGGCCGTGTCCATATTGGACCTTCGCGCCACGCTACAACAGATCGCAGGCGAGCCCAGCTCCAATTCGGCCGTGCGCAAGCTCGTCGGAGTGGGACAGCGGCAGGCGGTCGCCGAGGCCGCTTTGCAGTTCTGCGGCCCCGATGGCGCGGCCGCCGACGGGCCGGTCGCCGAGGCGGTGCACCAGTTCCTGCTCACCAGGTGTCTGAGTATCGCCGGCGGCACCACGCAGATCCTGCTCACGCTGGTCGCGGAACGGGTGCTGGGCCTGCCCAGGGAGGAGGTCCGAGCCGGTGCGGTTCCAGCCAGACGAGACGCAGCAGGCGATCGTCCAGGCGGCCGGTGAGGCGCTCGACGGAGCCGGCGTCGACCTGCCCGAGAGGACGTGGAAGGCGCTCGGGCAAGCTGGCGTGTTCGCGCTCGCCGTGCCGACCTGGCTCGGTGGGCACGGGCTCGGTGTGCTGGAGACCATGCTCGTGCTCGGCGAGGTCGGGCGGCGGGCCGCTCCGGTCCCGGCGATGGCGACGCTCGCGCTCGGCATCCTGCCGGTTGTCCGCTGGGGCAGTCGGGACCAACAGGCTGAACTCCTTGCCGGACTGGGCAACGATCCCGTTGTGCTTACGGCAGCCATCCGGGAGCCGTCCGATCCGATGCCCGCGATGCCGCGCACGACCGCGGGTCCGGACCTTCGCGTTACAGGTACGAAGGTCGGTGTGCCCTACGCGCAACGGGCTCGGCGGATCCTGGTGCCGGTGAGTCTGACAGCCGGCGGTAGCGCGATCGCGCTCGTCGACCCGGCCGCGCCGGGCGTCACGCTGCGGCCGACGGTCAGCTCCAGCGGGATGCCGGAGTGCACGGTGCGGTTGGACAACGTTGCGGCGGCAGGCATCCTGGGCGACGGTGCCGTCGAGGATCTGTACCGTCTCGCCATCGCGGGCGCGTGCGCGCTGGGCGACGGGGCAGTGGCGGGGGCGCTCGCGCTGACCACGGCGCACGTCGGTACGCGGGAACAGTTCGGGCGACCGCTCGCCGCGTTCCAGGCGGTCGCACAGCAGATCGCCGACGTGTACATCGCTTCCCGTACCCTGCATCTGGCTACGCTCTCCGCGTGCTGGCGGTTGAGTCACGACCGAATGTCCGATGTGGACCTCGACGTGGCCGCCCACTGGCTGACGACCGAGGCGCCGGCCGCCCTGCGTACCTGCCACCAACTGCACGGTGGGCTCGGCCTCGACGTGAGCTACCCGCTGCACCGGTACTCCGCGTTGGTGAAGGACCTCGTCCGCTTCCTCGGCGGTACGCAGTACCGCCTCGAACGGCTCGGAGACAGCGATGCACATCGAGCTGACTGAGCCACAGCGCGCCCTGCGGGCGGAGTTGCGGGAGTACTTCGCCGGTCTGATGACGGCGGATGAACGGACGACGCTGCTCACCCAGCGGCACGGCGGGGTCTACCGTGACGTGGTACGCCGGATGGGGCGGGACGGCTGGCTCGGCGTCGGATGGCCCACGCGGTACGGCGGCCGTGGCTTCGGCCCAGTGGAGCAACAGATCTTCGTCAACGAGGCGGCTCGGGCGGACGTACCGCTGCCGGCGGTCACGCTGCAGACCGTCGGACCGACGCTGCAGGAGTACGGGACACTGGAACAGCAGGAGTTCTTTCTGCCCCGCATCCTCGCCGGGGAAGTCCACTTCGCCATCGGGTACACCGAGCCGGAGGCGGGTACCGATCTGGCTTCGCTGCGGACCCGCGCGATCCGGGTCGGTGACGAGTACGCCGTCAACGGCCAGAAGGCGTTCACCACCGGTGCGCAGGACGCGGACTACGTATGGCTGGCCTGCCGGACCGCGCCGGACGCGCCCAGGCACCGCGGGATCTCCATACTCATTGTGGACACTCGCGATCCCGGGTACTCGTGGACACCAGTCATCACCTGCGATGGCGCCCATCACGTCAACGCGACCTACTACAGCGATGTGCGGGTACCGGTGGGGATGCGTGTCGGTGCGGAGAACGATGGCTGGCGTTTGGTGACCACCCAGCTCAATCACGAACGCGTGATGCTCGGTCCGGCGGGCCGGCTCGGCGCCCTCTACGACCGAGTCCGCGCCTGGGTGTCCACACAGGACGGTCTGTCCGGCCGGCCCGACGTGCGGCGGGTGCTTGCCGAAACGTACGCGAGCATGCGGGTCAACGAGCTGCTCAACTGGCAGGTGGCGGTGGCGGAAACGGTGGAGGTCGCCGACGCCTCCGCGACAAAGGTCTTCGCCTCGGAACGGCTGCAACGGCTCGGCCAGGCGCTCGAGGAACTGGTCGGCCGGTACGGCGACCCGGCCGACGGGCCGACCGGCGATCTGTTG
This sequence comes from Micromonosporaceae bacterium, assembly GCA_035650075.1. Taxonomy (GTDB): domain Bacteria; phylum Actinomycetota; class Actinomycetes; order Mycobacteriales; family Micromonosporaceae; genus DASSUC01. The sequence continues at coordinate 7,985 of DASRII010000270.1, forward strand.
ACGTGGCTGGACATCCAGGCCAAGCGGAACTTGGTCCTCACGTTCGGCGGCGGTGTCAACGAGATCCAACGGGAGCTCATCGCGACGGCGGGGCTCGGACTGCCGCGGGTGCCCCGATGACTCGTCCCTCGCCGATTCCGCCCGCGGCGGTCGTGGCCGCGGCGATTCTGGCCGCGGCCGAGCGGATCGCCGCCGCGGGGGAGAGCGGGGCGAGGCGGGCGCGCGACCCGGTCAACCTGCCGATGATCCGCAACTGGCTGGAGGCGCTCGGCGATACGAATTCGGCCTATGTGGACGCCGGACTCGCGCCGCCGGCGATGACGCAGGTATGGACGATGCGTGGGTTGCGGCCGGCGGCGGATCCAGGTGACCCGCTGGGGGAGATGTCGGCGGTGCTGGACGAAGCCGGGTACACCGCTGTGGTGGCGACCAACTGCGAGCAGACGTACCACCGTTACCTCCGCCACGGAGAGCAGGTCGAGGTGCGTTCGCGATTGACGGACGTGTCGGGTCCGAAACGCACCGCGCTCGGCGAGGGGTGGTTCGTCACCACGGAGAGCACGTGGTACGTCGGGTCCGAGGCGGTGGCCTCGATGCTGTTCCGGGTCCTGAAGTACCGCCCGTCCGCACCGCGAGCCGATGTGCTGCGCCCCGTCGTCAGCCCGGACACCGCGTTCTTCTGGGCCGGTACAGCGATACGCGAACTGCGGGTGCAACGCTGCCGTGCGTGCGGCACGCTGCGCCACCCGCCCGGACCGGCATGCCCATCGTGCCGGCGAACCCAGCCGGACTACGTCGTCGCCAGCGGGGTGGGGGAGCTGTACAGCTACGTCGTGCACCACCATCCGCCGGTGCCCGGCCGCACACTGCCTATCGTCGTCGCGCTGGTCGAGCTGGCCGAGGGGGTACGCATGGTGGGCGAGCTGCTCGACGCCGACCCGGCTGCGGTCCACATTGGAGCGCCGGTGCGGGTCGAGTTCGTTCGGGTCGACGACCGGCTGACGCTGCCGGCATGGCGGCTGGCATGAACACCGACGTCGGTACCATCCTGCCGGAACTGCGTATCGAGGTGAGTCCCACCTTCGTGATCAGTACCGCGATCGCGACCCGCGACTTCCAGGACGTGCACCACGACCGGGATCGGGCGGTCCAGCGGGGCAGCAAGGACATCTTCCTGAACATCCTGACCACCACGGGACTGGTACAGCGGTTCGTCACCGACTGGGCCGGGGCGCAGGCGATCGTACGCGGGATCGCGATCCGGCTCGGCGTGCCGTGCTACCCGTACGACACGCTGGTGCTGACCGGACGTGTGGTGGAGAGCGTCGACGGCGAGTGTGTCGTCGACATCGTCGGGCGCAACAGCCTCGGGGACCACGTGACGGGTACGGTCCGCCTCGTACCGTGGCCGGAGCCGGCGTGATCGCCCGGTCCGCGGCGATCGCGGGGATCGGCGCCACCGAGTTTTCCAAGGACTCGGGTCGCAGTGAGCTGCGATTGGCGGTCGAGGCGGTGTCGGCCGCGCTCACCGACGCGGGGCTGGACCCGTCTACTGTGGACGGGCTGGTGACGTTCACGATGGACACCAACGCGGAGATCGCCGTCGCCCGGGAGCTGGGCATGGGGGAGCTGTCCTTCTTCGGCCAGGTGGGCTACGGCGGCGGCGCGGCATGTGCGACGGTGTCGCAGGCGGTGCTGGCCGTCGCCGCCGGGGTCGCGGAGGTGGTCGTCTGCTACCGCGCGCTCAACGAACGCTCCGGCCGTCGGTTCGGCCAGGTGTCGACGATCGCGGCCAGCGCGCCGACCTCGGCCGGTATAGACAACGGCTGGCACTACCCGATGGGGCTCGGCACGCCGGCCGCCATGGTGGCCATGGTGGCCCGGCGCTACCTGCACACGTCCGGCGCGACCACGGAGGACTTCGGCCGGGTAGCGGTCGCCGACCGCCGGCACGCCGCCACCAACCCGAAGGCGTGGTTCTACCAGCGCCCCATCACCCTGGACGAGCATCAGGCCTCCCGCTGGATCGCCGAGCCGCTGCGGCTGCTCGACTGCTGCCAGGAGAGCGACGGCGCTGTGGCGCTCGTCGTGACCACTGTGGACCGGGCGCGCGATCTGCCGCAACGGCCGGCGGTCGTCTGTGCCGCCGCGCAGGGCAGTGGCGCCGACCAGTTCATCATGACCAGCTATTATCGCGACGAGCTCACCGGACTGCCGGAGATGGGGGTGGTGGCCCGGCAGCTGTGGCGGCAGTCGGGCTTCACTCCCGGTGACGTGCGGACGGCGGTGCTCTACGACCATTTCACGCCGTACGTGCTGATGCAGCTCGAAGAACTCGGGTTCTGCCCGCGCGGGGAGGCCAGGCACCTCGTCGCCGACGGAGGGATCGAGTTGGGCGGTCGGCTCCCGGTCAATCCGCACGGCGGGCAGCTAGGCGAGGCGTACATCCACGGCATGAACGGGATCGCGGAGGCCGTCCGCCAGGTGCGGGGTACGGCCGTGAACCAGGTCGACGGGGACGGTCCGGTCCTGGTGACGGCGGGCACCGGGGTGCCGACCAGCGGGCTGATCCTCAGTGGACAGTGATCGTGGTGTCGCCGAGTGCCGGCGCATCGTCGCGCTCGACGACCGTCGCGGTCAGCACGATCTGCTCGTCCTCCCGCCAGACCCGTACGCGTAGCGTCTCGCCCGGGAACACCACTCCGGCGAACCGGGCCGAGTAGCTCGTCAGCCGACTCGGATCCCCGTCCAGCATCGCGTCGACGACCGCCTTGGCGACGACGCCGTACGTACACAGGCCGTGCAGGATGGGCCGGGGAAACCCGGCCGCGGCGGCGAAGTCGGGGTCGACGTGCAACGGGTTGCGGTCACCGCAGAGCCGGTAGAACAGCGCCTGCTGTGGCCACGTGGGGCAGAGCAGCTCGGCGTCCGGCTCGCGGTCCGGCACCGGCACCCGGGTCGGGGTGCCCCGCGTCCCGCCGAACCCGCCCTCGCCCCGGAGGAAGATGCTGTTGCGAAGGGTGAAGTACGCCGTCGACGTCTCCACGACGACGACCGCGGCGTTGCCCTTGTCCTGCACCTCGACGATCCGCGAGGTGGCGTTGGTGCGCCCGGTCACGGGCAGCGGTTCGTGCACGACCAACTCCTCGCGGCCGTGCAGTGCGCGGACGAGGTCGACGTCGACCCCGGGCATCTTCAAGCTCGGCGGTTCGAAGACCCCTAGGGTGCTCGCGACCACTGCGAAGGTCGGCAGTACGCGCAGGTCGCGTTCGTACACGTAGCGCAGCTCGTCACCGGTCGCGCCGAGCGCGAGGTGGTAGAGCAGCACGTCGCTCGACGTCCACGACAGCTCGCGCGCGGGCAGGACCGCGCCGACGGCCACGGCCGGGTCGATGGGCATCAGACCTCCACTGTGGAGTCGCGGTCGCGGGCGCCGGCTAGATCCAGGGCGGCCAGGTAGCCGAACGTCATGGCCGGTCCGATCGTCGCACCCGCACCAGCGTAGCTGCGGCCCATCACCGCGGCGCTCGCGTTGCCGGCGGCGTACAGCCCGGGGATCGGCGTGCCGTCCTCGCGCAGCACCCGGGCGCGCTCGTCGGTACGCAGCCCGCCCTTGGTGCCGAGGTCCCCGGGGACGATCCGGACCGCGTAGAACGGCGGCTTCGTGAGCTGGCCGAGGCACGGGTTGGGGCGGTTGCGCGGGTCGCCGTAGTACCGGTCGTAGACCGAGTCGCCCCGCCCGAAGTCCTCGTCGCGGCCGGTCCGGGCGAAGCCGTTGAACCTGTCCACAGTGGATGACAGTGCCTCGGCCGGTACTCCGATGCGCGCCGCCAGCTCGTCGAGGGTGGGCGCCCGGTGCGCCGCTTTCGACGCGTACCACCGGCGTGGCAGGGGTTGGCGCGGCCCACGGCCGGCGAACAGGTAGCGATCGCGGTACCGCTGGTCGGCGACGAGCCAGGCGGGGATGTGCGGGACCTCTGCCGTGTGCTTGTCGTACATGGCGTGCACGGCATCGACGTATGGGGCGGCCTCGTTGACGAACCGGGTACCGGCGCCGTTGACCATCAGGCAGCCGGGCAGGCTGCGCTCGGCCAGGCAGAAGTACGGCCCGCCGGGCAGCGGGATCGTCGGCCCCCACCACGCGTCGTCCATCAGGTCGAGCGCGGCCCCGAGCCGCCGTCCCGCCTCGATCCCGTCGCCGGTGTTACCGGCCGCCCCGACCGTCCACTCGGTACCGATCGGTGCGCGTTGGTGTTGCCGGCGCATCGGTCCATTGTGCTCGAAGCCGCCGCTGCACAGCACCACGCCGTACCGGGCGCGCACGAGCTTCTGGTCTGTGCCAGCCTCAGCCTTCGTCGCGCCGGCCGGCGCTGGCGCGCCTGCCCGCGCGACGACCCAGACTCCGGCTACCCGGGAGTCTTCCGTATGCAGGTCGATCATGGGGGTGTTCAACCAAACCGGGACGCCGGTGTCACGCAGTCCGAGACGCAGCCCCGCGACGAGCGCCTGGCCCATGCTCAGCGGCCGGCGCAGCAGCACGCGCGACACGAAGCCGCGGATCGTGACCCGGGCGGCCGCGAGCACTGCCCGCGGATGATGCGTACCGAGGCTGAGCCACCGGTAGTCGGCGGCGGTGATGGTGATGCCGTTCGGTGCCTTCAGGTACGGCGGGGCCAGGTTCGCCAACTCGGCGCCGAGGGGCCGGCCGTCGAGCGGTACCGGCTCGACCGTCCGTCCGCGCGCGAGACCGCCGGGAGCCTCCGGGTAGTAGTCGGCGTAGTTCGGCACCCAGGCGAAGTCCACGCCCGCGTGGGCGCGCACGAACGACAGCATCGCCGGACCGTGGTCGAGCAACGCCCGCTGCCTTGCGACCGGTACGTCGTCGCCGACCACGTGCGCCAGATACGCCCGCGCCTGCGCGGCGGTGTCGACGACGCCCGCGCGGCGCAGCACCTCGTTGCCGGGCACCCAGACGCCGCCGCCGGACCGGGCGGTGGAGCCGCCGAACGTACCGGCCTTCTCCAGGACGACCACACGCAATCCGTGGTGCGCGGCGGTGAGGGCGGCCGTCATGCCGGCGGCGCCGCTGCCGACGACAACGACATCGAACTCGTCTCCATCCGCCGTCACTAGAACAGGTTATAGTTTTGGCGTGGATGCCAGCAATACCGCCGATGTGGTCGTCGTCGGCTTCGGCGCCGCGGGTGCCTGTGCCGCGATCGAAGCCGCCGACCGTGGCGCGCGGGTGCTCGTGCTGGACCGCTTCGGAGGCGGTGGGGCGACGGCGCTCTCCGGAGGGGTGGTCTACGCGGGCGGTGGCACCGTCGTGCAGCGGGCGGCCGGCGTCGCCGACTCGCCCGAGGCGATGTACGACTACCTGAGTCTCGAGACCGGCGACGCGGTGACGCCTCAGACGCTACGGGAGTTCTGCTCCGGCAGCGCTGCCATGCTGGACTGGTTGGCAGGCCTGGGTGTGCCGTTCGAGGGGACGCTGTGCCCGTACAAGACCTCGTACCCCACCAACCGGCACCACCTCTACTACTCCGGCAGCGAACTGTCGGCCCGCGACGTCGCCACACCGGCGCCACGCGGGCACCGGACCCGCGGTCGTGGCGCGGCGGGCCGGGTGCTCTACGCCAAACTCGCCGCGGCGGCCCGCGCGGGCGGGGTACGGGTGCTCGGCCAGACCGCCGCCACGCGGCTGCTGACCGATACGACCGGCCGCGTTGTCGGCGTCGAGGGCCGGACGCTGCGGGCCGCGCCGGTCTGGGTACGGGCAGCCCACCGGATTCTGCATCGCTGGTCCGTCAAGCCGGGACTGTACGTGCCCGCAGTCGGCCGGCGTCTACATAGGCCGGTGGCGTGGCTGGAACGCCGCTACGGCCGCCCGGTGCGGATCGCGGCCGGGCAAGGCGTCGTGCTCGCCGCCGGAGGCTTCGTGTTCAACCGGCAGATGTTGCGCGAGCACGCCCCGGCGTACCGTGGTGGCCTCCCGCTGGGTACGCCCGGTGACGACGGAAGCGGCATCCGGCTCGGCGCTGATGTCGGTGCCGCGACCGCCCGGCTCGGCAGCGTCACGATCTGGCGGTTCCTCACGCCGCCCGAGGCACTGCTGTACGGCGTTCTCGTGGACCGCGCCGGGCGGCGTGTCTGCGACGAGGCCCGCTACGGTGCCGCGATCGGCCACGCGGTGCTCCACGGCGCGCAGGGGCGGGCGTGGCTGCTGGTCGACCGCGCCGCGCTCACCGACGCCAGGCGGGAGCTACGTAACCAGACAATGTGGTTTCAGCGACTGCAGTCGTGGCATCTGCTCACGTTCGACAGGGTCAGCGCACCCACTATTACCGGTGTCGCCGCGCGGGCCGGCGTCGATCCCGACGGGCTGATGGCCACCGTCGAGGCGTACAACGCCGTGGCCAAGGCCGGGCTGGCCGACCCCACCGGCAAACCGACCGAGCTGGTACGGCCCCTGACCCAGCCGCCGTACTCGCTCGTCGACTGCTCGGTACGACCACGGCTCGGCCAGCCGGCACCGATGCTCACCCTCGGCGGTCTGCGGGTCGACGAGGCCACCGGACAGGTCGTGACGGAAGACGGGTCGATGGTGGCCGGTCTGTACGCCGCCGGCCGCACCGCAGTGGGGATCTGCTCCAACTCCTACGTCAGCGGCCTGTCGCTGGCCGACTGTGTCTTCTCCGGCCGTCGGGCCGGACGGCATGCCGCGACGGCGCGGTCGCTCAGGAGTACGTGACGCTCACGGTGTCGGAGCGCGGGAGGGCCTGGCAGGCAAGGGTGTAGCCGTCGGCGAAGTCCTCGTCTTCGAGTACCTCGTTGTGTACCAGCTCGACCGTTCCCCGGACGATCCGGCACGCACACGCGCCGCAGATGCCCTGCCGGCACGAGAACGGCGGGTTCAGCCCGGCGTCGATGAGGACGTCGAGGAGCCGTACCGACGCCGGCCACGGCAACCGGTGCGTGGCACCGTCCAGCTCGACCTCTACCGTGGCGACACGGTTGCCCGGAGCCGGCGCCGACGCGGGGGGCTCGGGTGTCGTGAAACGTTCGACGTGCACCTGCCGGCCCGGCGTACCGAGTTGGTGCAGGGCTTGGCAGACCACGGTCATGTACGGGTCGGGTCCGCACACGAACGCGTCCCGGCGGGCGTACTCCCGGATGAGCTCCTTCATCCGGTCCACCGTCGGCGGGCCATGCACGGTGTCCAGCCAGTGCGCCACCCGCAACCGGTCGGCATACCGGAGCTCGAGCCGGCGCAGCTCCTCGGCGAAGATGACCGACCCCTCGTCCCGGTTGGCGTAGCCCAGGAAGACGTGCCCGCGCCCGTCGACGAGGGCGGCCTTCAGGATGGAGATGACCGGAGTGATGCCGCTGCCGCCGGCGAGAAGCAACAGGTCACTGTCGAGTGTGGACGGAGTGAAGTTCCCGGCCGGCGACGAGATGTCCAGGACGGCGCCCGGCCGCACTCGGTCGCAGATCCAATTGGAGCCGTGGCCGTCCACGACCCGCTTGACGGTGATCTTCAGGTCGCGATCGGTCTGTGGCGAGCTGGACAGCGAGTAGCAGCGTGCCACCGAGCCGTGGCCGTCGTGCGGGACGCGGACGGTCAGGTACTGCCCCGGGCGGTAGGCGAACTCCGTGGCGAGCGGCGGCGGTACCGACAGCACGAGCGAGCGCGTGTCGGGTGTCTCGTCGACCACGTCGGTGACGAGCAGCCGGTGGTACCGTGGCGGTTCGTTCATGGCACCGGCAGTCGGCCTTCGCGCACGGCCCGCTCGATGCTCTCGCGCAGCGCGCCGCACGTTTGGACGGTGCCTGTCGCGCGCCGGGCCGCGAACTCGGCACACTCGCGCGCGGCCCGCACGGTCCACTGCACGCTCGTGTGCTGTGGACTGTTCTTCTTCACGCGAACCACCGCACCGCACCGGTCGCAGGCCAGGTCCCGCAGCCCGTCCTCCAGGTACGCCCTGCGGTCGGCCAGGGTCTGCGGGAGCGTCACGGCGATCCCGCGGCCGCCTGCTGCCGCGCGAGGTTCTCGGCGACCTCGGCCTCCCAGGTCTGCACCGCGCGGGTGGTGTCCACCTCGTATTCGAAGCGCGCCACCATCTCGTCGGTGACCGCCTCCGCGTCCACATAGAACTGTTCGTACCAGCGCCGCAGCTGGTACACCGGACCGTCTTCCGGGCAGAGCAGCGGGTTGTCGATGCGGCTCTTGTGCTTCCAGATCTCCACGTCCTGCAGGAAGCCCACTCCGATGCTCTTGGCCATCCGCCGGGCGACCTTGTCCGCCTGCTCCTTGGTCAGGCCCGGTAGCCGTTTGACGATGATGCCCCACTGCAACATGAACGCGTTGGCGTGGACCGGGTAGTGACAGTTGATCAGTACACTCTCGACAGTCGTGCCGTGGTAGTCGTGCCACAGATAGTCGATCATGTACGACGGCCCGTAGTACGACGCGTCCGAGCGCAGGGTCACATCGGCGCCCGCCGAGTACGCCGATCCGGCGTCGACGTCGGGGCGGGCCCTGGTCTCGAGGTACTGCGAAGCCACATGCCCCTCCAGGACGTTCTTGAAGTACGTCGGGAAGGCGAAGTGGATGTAGAAGAAGTGCGCCATGTCGACGACGTTGTCGATCACCTCGCGGCAGTTCGCGCCGTCGATGCGTACCGAGTCCCACGTCCATTCGCTCCACTCTTCGGAGAACGCGCCGTCGATCCGCGGAATCGCGACCTCCGCCGGCGGCGGGTTGCCCTGGTGGTCGTGCCAGACGAAGAGTTGGCGGTTCTGCTCGTGGGTGAGCCACGAACGCGTCCTGGCCCGCGGCACGCGGTTCGCGTAGGGGACGAGGGTGCACCGCCCGTCGCCGCCCCAGCGCCAGTCGTGGAACGGGCACGCGACCGAGTCGCCCTTGATGGTGCCCATGGTCAGGTCGCCGCCCATGTGCCGGCAGTAGGCATCGAGCACGCGGAGCGTCCCGCTCGAGTCGGCGAACACGACGAGCTTGGTGCCGAAGGCCTCGACGGCGTGCGGTATGCCATCCCGGAAGGTGTCGGCCAGGCCCAGGCAGTGCCAGCCTCGGGCGTACCGCTCCGGTGGCCGGCCGACATCGATGGTCCGTGCGCCGTCGTCCATCTCGCTCCCCATGGCTCTACCGGCAAAGTTAGAACGTGTTCTAGTATAGTCGCATGGGCCAGGACTCGGAACAGGCGGTCATCGCCGGCGTGGGTGAGCTACTTCCGACGTTGCGGGACCGCGCGCAGGAGACCGAGGACCGCCGGCTGTTGCCGGCGGAGACCGTCAAGTCGCTCGCCGAGGTGGGTGTATTCCGGCTGTTGCAGCCGACCAGGTTCGGCGGGTACGAGGCGGCGCCGCAGACGTTTCTGCGCGCGGTACGGATGATTGCCGGCGCCTGCGGTTCCACCGGCTGGGTCGCATCCGTCGTCGGGGTGCACAACTGGCAACTGGCCCTGTTCCCCGACCGGGCACAGCAGGACGTCTGGGCTGACGACCCGGGCACCCGGATGTCCTCCTCGTACGCGCCGACCGGCCAGGCCCGCGTGGTCGACGGAGGGTACCGGCTGGACGGGCGGTGGAGCTTCTCGTCCGGCTGCGACCACGCGAGCTGGGTGTTGCTGGGCGCGATCGTCCCGGACGACGACGGCAAGCCGGCCGACTTCCGTACCTTCCTGTTGCCGGCGAGCGACTACGCCATCGAGGACGTGTGGCACACCGTGGGGCTGCGCGGTACCGGTAGCAACGACATTGTCGTCGATGATGCTTTCGTTCCGGCGTACCGGTCCCTGAGCTTCACCGATACCGCGAAGTGCCGGTGCCCGGGGCAGGAGGTCAACCCTGGTCCGCTGTACCGGATCCCGTACGGCTCGCTGTTCTCCTACGCCATCACCACGCCCATCATCGGGATGGCGACCGGCGCCTACGAGGCGCACGTGTCGTACCTGCAGACCCGAGTGCGCGCTGCGTACGGCGGCGTGAAGGCGGCGCAGGACCCGTTCGCCCAGGTGCGTGTTGCCGAGGCGGCCGCCGACCTGGACGCGGCATGGCTCGCGCTCGAGAACAACATGCGCGAGCTGATGGAGTACGCCACGGCCGGTGAGAAGATACCGATGCCACTGCGCCTGCGGGTGCGCCGCGACCAGGTGCGCGGTACCGCACAGGCCATCAACGCGGTGGACCGGTTGTTCGAGAACTCCGGCGGTCGGGCGCTGGCCACGGGTACGCCTATCCAGCGTTTCTGGCGCGACGCGCACGCGGGCCGGGTGCACGCCATCAACGACGTCGAGCGGGCGCTGGCTATGTTCGGCAGCGGGGAGTTCGGCTTGCCGGTCACCGACGCGATGCTCTAAGGAGCGATGAATGACCACAGTGGATGTCGGCGCCGCCCGGTTGCACTACCACGACGCCGGCTCCGACACCGGTACGCCGGTCGTGCTCCTGCACGGTGGCGGGCCGGGTGCGTCCGCGTGGAGCAACTTCGGCGCCAACATACCGGTGCTGGCCGAGCGGTTCCGGACCATCGCGCTCGACCAGCCGGGGTTCGGCCGGTCGGTGACCGGGACGATCGAGGGCCACTACTTCACGCACGCGGCGGACGCCCTGGCCGGCCTCCTCGACGAGCTGGGCATCGAGCGGGTGCACCTGGTCGGAAACTCGCTCGGTGGCGGCACCGCCGTGCGGTTCGCCCTGCGACACCCCGGCCGGTCGGAGCGCCTGGTGCTGATGGGACCGGGTGGGTTGAGCCTCAACGTGTTCTCCCCGGACCCGACCGAGGGAGTCAAGCGACTGATGGAGTTCCCGGCGCCGCCGGGGCCGACCCGGGAGAAGCTGACCGCGTTCCTGCGTACCCTCGTGTTCGACCCGAAGCTGGTCACGGACGACCTCGTCGAGGAGCGGTTCCAGGCGGCCAGCGACCCTGCCGCGTTGCGGGCGATGGCGTCGATGGGCGCCTCCTTCCGTGATCCCGCGTTGTTCGAGGAGGGGTTGCTCTGGCGGGAGGCGTACCGACTGACCAACGAGGTGCTGTTGGTGTGGGGTCGGGAGGATCGGGTCAACCCACTCGACGGCGCGCTGGTGGCGCTCAAGCTCATCCGGCGCGCGCGGCTGCACGTCTTCGGCGGCTGCGGGCATTGGGCTCAGCTGGAGAGGTTCGACGAGTTCAACCGGTTGGTGATGGACTTTCTAGGAGGGCACGGTCGATGAGCGGCGTACGGTCGCTGGGGTACCTGCGGATCGAGGCCACCGATGTCGCCGCGTGGCGGGAGTTCGGGGTCAAGGTGCTCGGCATGGTCGAAGGCAGGGGACCCGATCCCACCGCGGTGTACCTGCGCATGGACGACTTTCCCGCCCGGCTGGTGGTCGTCGCCGGAGAGCGGGACAGGCTCGCGGCCGCCGGTTTCGAGCTGCCCGATGCCCGATCGCTCGCGGAGTCGGTTCAGGCGCTGGAGGCGGCCGGGGTAGCGACGAAGCAAGCCAGTGCGGCCGAACTCGCCGACCGGCGGGTGGCGGACATGGTCCGGGTGGACGACCCGTTCGGCAACCCGCTGGAGCTGTTCTGGGGCGCGGCCCTGGACAACCGGCCCGCGGTCAGCCCGTACGGTACCCGCTTCGTCACCGGCGACCTGGGACTCGGCCACGTGGTGCTGCCCGCTACCGACGACACCGCTGCCCTGCGCTTCTACCTCGATGTGCTGGGCTTCCGGTTGCGGGACTCGATGCGGCTGCTACCGGAGGCGATGGGCATGCCGCCCAGTGACACTCCACTATGGATGCGTTTCCTCGGCTGCGGCGCGCGCCACCACAGCGTGGCCGTCGCGCCGCTGCCTACGAAAACCGGCATCGTGCACGTCATGCTCGAGGTGGCCACATTGGACGATGTGGGCCGGGCCATGGACCGGTGCCAGAAGAACGGGGCACCACTGGTATCCACGCTCGGTCGGCACGCCAACGACCTCATGGTCTCGTTCTACCTGCGTACGCCGAGCGGCTTCGACATCGAGTACGGTACCGACGGCCTGGTGGTGGACGACGCGACGTGGGTGTCCCGCCAGACCACGGCGCACAGTCTCTGGGGACACCGGTTCCTCCGTGGACCTCACTAGGCCGGCGTCGGTGGTCGAGCCGCTGCGGTTCCGCCGGGTGTTCGGCCACTTCTGCACCGGCGTGACGGTCGTGACCGGCATCGACGACGGTGGGCCGGTGGGCTTCGCCTGCCAGGCGTTCGCGGCTCTCTCGCTCGATCCGCCGCTGGTGCTCTTCTGCCCGAGCGTCACGTCGCTTACCTGGCCGCGCATCGAGCGGTCCGGACACTTCTGCATAAACGTGCTCGCCGAGGACCAGCGCGCGCTGTCGCGGGTCTTCGGCGCCACCGGGGCGGACAAGTTCGCCGGCGTACCGTGGTCGCCCGCGGCGAGCGGCGCACCCATCCTGGACGGCGTGCTCACGTGGGCCGGCTGCGCTGTCGAGGCGGCACACGAGGCCGGCGACCACTGGGTGGTCATCGGCCGGGTGACCGAGCTGGGCGTGTGCCGGGACGGGCGTCCGCTGTTGTTCTACAAAGGACGGTACACGGGCACCGCGTCGGTCTTTCCGCTCGACCCGCCCGAGGTCGTCGACACGCTGCTCGCCTGGCCCCGGCACACCGACTGGATGTAGAGACTCAGAGACGCTCGATGATGCTGGCGGTGGACATCGCCCCGCCGGCGCACATGGTGACCAACGCGGTACCGCCGCCGGTCCGCTCCAATTCGTGCAGAGCGGTCGCGATCAGTCGGGCACCGGTACTGCCGACCGGGTGGCCGAGCGCGATCGCACCGCCATTGACGTTGACCCGGTCCGGATCTGGCTTGTGCACTCGCATCCAGGACAGCACCACCGACGCGAACGCCTCGTTGACCTCGAACACGTCGATGTCGTCGATGGTCATGCCGCTGCGGGCCAATACCCGTTCCGTGGCGAGTACCGGGCCGTCCAGGTGGTAGTACGGCTCGGCGCCGATCAGGCACTGGGCGAGGATCCTGGCCCGGGGCCGCAGCCCGTACGCGGCCGCCCGCTCGGCGTCCATGACGAGTACCGCCGCGGCGCCGTCGGATATCTGTGACGACGTACCCGCGGTATGCAAGCCGTCCTCGACCACCGGCCGCAGCTTGGCCAGCGCGTCGGTGCTCGTCTCCCGCAAACCCTGGTCCCGATCGACCGTACGACTGTCTCCTGTGGACCATCCCTCGGCGTCGACGACGGGGGCGTCCACCGGTACGACCTCCCGCTCGAAGCGGCCCTCCGACCAGGCGAGCGCGGCGTTCGCCTGCGAGCGCGCGCCGAACTCGTCGATCTCGCCCCGGGTGAGCCCGCGCCGCGCCGCGATCCGCTCGGCGGCCACGTACTGGTTGGGCAGGTCGATGGACCAGCTCTCGGGCCGTGGCACACCCGCGTCCACGCCGAGGTTCCGGCGCAGCGGAACCCGGCTCATCGCCTCCACACCGCACGCGATACCGACGTCGATCGCGTCGCCGGCTATGAGTCCGGCGACCAGATGAGTGGCCTGCTGCGCCGAGCCGCACTGCGCGTCGAGGGTCAGGCAACCTGTCTGCGCCGGCAGTCCGGCGTGCAGCCACGCGGTACGGGTCACGTTGTTGGACTGCTCGCCGGCTTGCGTCACGCAGCCGCCGAGAACCTGTTCGACCGCCGCGGGATCGATACCGGCCCGGTCGACGACGGCACGCTGGACCACGCCGAGCAACTCGGCGGCGTGCAGACCGGCCAGCCACCCGCCGCGCCTGCCGATCGGCGTCCGGACCGCCTCCACGATGACTGGTCGCTTCACCTAGAACATGTTGCTACATGTGCACGGAATCGGCAATTCTCGAGCGGGGCTTGGCGTGCTTTACTAACTAGAACGTGTTCTGATCCGGAGGACGCCATGACCCTGCCCCGCATCCCCGACGGGTTCGACTTCACGGACCCGGACCTACTCGTTCATGGGGTGCCGCGGGCGGAGTTCGCCGAACTGCGGCGTACCGCTCCGGTCTGGTGGAACGCGCAACCCAGGCGTAGCGCGGGTTTCGACGACGACGGCTACTGGGTGGTGACCCGGCATGCCGACGTGATGACGGTCTCGCGCGACTCCGATGTGTACTCGACGTGGGAGAACACCGCGATCGTCCGGTTCCGGCCGGACATCACGCGCGAGAACATCGAGATGCAGCGGCTCGTCCTGCTCAACATCGACCCGCCGCAGCACACGAAGCTGCGGGCCATCGTCTCGCGGGGCTTCACCCCCAGGGCCATCAACGCGTTGCGCTCGGCCCTGTCGACGCGCGCGGAACGTATCGTGCACCACGCTCTCGCCGGAGGTACCGGTGAGTTCGTGACGGACATCGCCTGCGAGCTTCCGTTGCAGGCCATCGCCGAGCTGCTCGGCATACCGCAGGAGGACCGCAAGCGCATCTTCGACTGGTCGAACATGATGATCGGGTACGACGACCCCGAGTACGGCACCGATCCGCTGGTCGCCGCCGGAGAACTGCTCGCGTACGCGATGACGATGGCCGAGGAACGGCAGACCCAGCCGAAGGACGACATCGTCACGAAGCTGGTGACCGTCGAGGTCGACGGCGAGCACCTGTCGACCGACGAGTTCGGGTTCTTCGTCCTGCTGCTCGCCGTCGCGGGCAACGAGACCACCCGTAACGCCATCTCCCACGGGATGCTCGGCTTCCTGGACCATCTGGACCAGTGGGAGCTGTTCAAGGCCGAACGGCCGAAGACCGCGGTCGACGAGATCGTCCGGTGGGCCACCCCGGTGAACGTGTTCCAGCGCACCGCGCTCGTCGACACGACACTGGGCGGCCAGCAGATCCGGGCCGGCCAGCGGGTGGCCATCTTCTACGGGTCCGCCAACTTCGACGAAGAGGTGTTCGCCGATCCGATGCGGTTCGACATCACCCGCAGTCCCAACCCACATCTGGGCTTCGGCGGCAGCGGCGCGCACTACTGCCTCGGTGCGAACCTGGCCCGGTTGGAGATCGAGCTCATCTTCAACGCGATAGCCGACCACATGCCCGCCATCCGTAAGGCCGCTGAGCCGCAACGGTTGCGTTCGGGTTGGCTCAACGGCATCAAGGAACTGCGGGTGAGCTACCGCTAGGCCGGTGTATCGGCTACGACCCACATGGCGAAGAACTGCGACCCACCACCGTACGCGTGACCCAGCGCCGTCCGGGCTCCCGCTACCTGGTGGTCCCCGGCCCGGCCCATCACCTGCATCGCGGCCTCGGCGAAGCGCAGCAGACCCGATGCGCCGATCGGGTTGGAACACAACACTCCTCCGGACGGGTTGACCGGAAGCCGCCCGTCGATGCGGGTCTCGCCGGCCTCGGTGAGCCGCCACCCCTGCCCCGGACCGACGAAGCCCAAGTTCTCCAACCACATCGGCTCGAACCACGAGAACGGTACATAGATCTCCGCCGCGTCGATGTCCTCGAGCGGGTCGACGATCCCGGCCGCGTGCCACAACGCCTCGGCCGCCTCCCGACCGGCGCGCGGATCGACGTGGTCCTTGCCCGAGAAGAACGTCGGCTCCGTGCGCATCGCGGTGGCGCGGATCCAGGCCACCGGCCGCAGGCTCGCCTCCGCCGCCGTCTCGTCGCCGATGACGACCGCGCAGGCGCCGTCGGAGGAGGGGCACGTCTCGTCGTACCGGATCGGATCCCACAACATCGCCGACGCCTGTACCGACTCCAGCGTGATCTCCGGTTGGCGAAGATGGGCGTACGGGTTGAGGCTGCCGTTGCGCCGATCCTTGACCGCCACCATCGCGCCGATGTGCTCGGGTGCTCCGGACCGACGGATGTACGCGCGGACGTGCGGGGCGAAGTACCCGCCCGCGCCCGCACCGACCGGCATCGTGAACGGCGGGTGGATGGACAGCGCCCACATCGCGTTCGACTCCGACTGCTTCTCGAACGCGACGGCCAGCACCCGTTGGTGCACGCCGGCGCGCACCAGGCTGCTCGCGACGATCGCGGTAGCCCCGCCGACCGAGCCCGCGGTGTGCACCCGCAGCAGCGGCCGCCCCGTCGCGCCGAGCGCGTCGGCGAGGAACAGCTCGGGCATCATCACGCCCTCGAACAGGTCGGGTGCCTTGCCCACTACGACGGCGTCGATCTGCGACCAGTCGGTAGCGGCGTCGGCCAGCGCACGGTCGATCGCTTCGCGGCACAGTCCCGCCATCGACACGTCCGTACGCCGGCTCCGGTGCTCGGTCTGCCCGGTACCGAGCACGGCGGCCCGCTTCATCGCGCCTCCATCACGCAGACGAGATTCTGTTGCAGCGCCGGCCCGCTCGTGGCGTGGGCGGCGGCGCGGGTGGCACGGCCGGACCAGACGTGCTGGGCCGCCGAGCCGATGCGGGATAGGCCGGCGGCGAACATCGGGTTGCCGCAGAGCACACCGCCGGAGGGGTTGATGAGTATGTCGTCCGGCAGGTCCAGGGCCCTGCGCAGTAGGAGTTCCTGGTGGGTGAAGGGGGCGTGCAGCTCGGCGACGTCGATGCCTACCTCGATACCGGCGGCACGGCCGGCTGCCGTGGCCGACAGCGCCGTGGTCAGGTCTCGTACCCCCAGGCTCGGCGAGTCCACCCGGTGCGCGAAGCCGCTGATCCATGCCGGTCGCGGGGACAGGTCGCGGGCGCGGTCCCCGGCGGCGAGCACCACCGCGGCCGCACCGTCGCTGACCGGGGCGCAGTCGTGCGCGCGCAACGGATCGGCGACGTACGGCTGGTCGAGCAGATCCTCGACCGACACGTCACCGGCGAGCTGCGCGGCGGGGTTGGTCAGGGCCGCCGCCCGGCTACGCGCGGCCACCTCGGCCATCTCCTTCTCGGTCCACAGGCCGGCCTCGATGCCGAGCCGGGCCTGCAGCGCGGCGACGCTCACCGAGTCGATCCACAGTGGAGCGAGCAGGTACGGGTCCAGTTGCAGCGCCAGCACCCGGCTCAGTTCGCCCGCCGAGGACTTGCCGAAGCCGTACACGAGTGCGGTCGTCGCCTCCCCGGTGAGGATCTTCACGTACGCCTCGTACAGCGCCCATGCCGCATCCATCTCCACATGGGACTCGACGATCGGTGGGAACGCGCCTATCGCGTCGACCGCGGTGACGAACGAGAACGCGCGTCCCGCCAGGTAGTCGGACGACCCCGAGCACCAGAAGTCGATGTCCCGTCTGGACAGTCCGGTCTGCGCGAGTACCTCGTGAAAGATCGGCACGAGCATCTCCACGCCGCTGGTGGTTGTCTCACCGTGGCGCCGGCACGGGGTCTGGGCGAAGCCGACAACGGCGACGTCGGTCATAGGTGTGCCGCGTAGGACTCGTACGGCGCGTCCGGCTCACCGCTCGGCCGGAAGTGGTCGATGTTCTCCGGGGTGGTGCCCCACTGCTCGCGTGGCCGCCATACCGCCTCGACGCGCATGCCCATCCGTACCTCGTCGGCCGGGCAGCCCAGCACCAGGTGCTGTATCGGGATGTCGGCACCGTCGAGCAGGACGTACGCCGCCACGTACGGTGGCGTCACGCGCTGACCCGCGAAGGGCACGTTGACGATGCAGAACGTCGTCACCGTCCCGCGGTCGGGCAGCTCGACCTCGTCCGTCGTCGGTACCCCGTCCGTAGGGCACGCTCCCCTCGGCGGTACGTAGACCTTCCCGCAGGCGGGGCAGCGCTGCCCGAGCAACCGCCCGTCAGCCAGGCCGTGGAGGTACCGGGTCTCCGCGGGGGAGGCGGAATGCCGGTACCGCAACCGGATCGGCGTGATGATCTCGGTGACCGGTGGCGCCGCGGTCGGCGGATGCGCGGCCGTACCGGAACCCGAAGGCTCGAAGCACTCGATGTCGCGGATGTGGCCGATCGGTTCGGCGGTCCACCTGGCTCGCACGCGCATCCCGGTGTGCATGCGGCCCGGTTCCCCCGCGTCGACCGCGTGCAGCATCGGGGTGTCGGCTCCGTCGAGGCGGATCAGCGCCCAGGCGAACGGTCGCGTCAGTGGCTGACCCTCGAGTGGCCGGGGCATCCACGACCATGTCACGACGGCGCCCTCGTCCGCGACCTCGACCAGCTCGGTCAACGGCTCGTGGGTCACCGGGTCGTACTCGAGAACCGGCGCATGCACCCGTCCGTCCGAGCCGCGGGAGCCGAGGATCCGGCGCTCGCGCAGGCCCGTCATGAACCTGCCGAGGACGGGTCCGAGCGAGCGGGTGTAGTCGAACCCGATCTCCAGCGGTGCGCTCAGCATTGGCGTCTCCCGGTCGAGGCTTGCCCAGAACTGTAACACGTTCTAAATTTCGGTCGTGACCGCTATGGGGCTGTGGAGGATCGCCAGCCGTGAGCCGGAGCTGACGGCCGTCGTCGAGCC
>DASRII010000271.1:0-17678 GCA_035650075.1 Micromonosporaceae bacterium
CCGGGAGCGACGCCCACCAGGGCCGCCGCCGACGAGGTATTGATCACGCTGCCGCGGATGTCGCGGTCCAGCATCGCGCGGACACCGTACCGGCAGACCAGGAAGGTACCGAACAGGTCGACCTGCATGGTGCGCCACCACTCGGCGACATCGACCTCGTGCACAGCGCCATCGGCGTCCCGGGAGCCACCGGCGTTGTTGTAGACGACATCCACGGACCCGTACGCCTCGAGGGCCGCGTCGACCATCGCCTCCACGCTGCCCTCGTCGGTCACGTCACACTCGACGAACCGGCACTCTCGGCCCTCGTCGCGGACCAACTGCTCGGTCTGCTTGCCGAGGTCGGGAACCAGTTCCGCCGCCACGACGCGAGCGCCCTCGGCGGCGAAGCGCAGCGCGGCGGCGCGACCGATGCCGGACCCGGCCCCGGTGATGATGGCAACCTTGCCGCCGAGCCTCACGAGAGGTCCAGCGGGATGAGAGCTACCGGGCCGGCCAGGTCCGAGGCCGCCGCGGGGTGGTACGCGAAGTTCCTCGCTCGCGCCCCGCCGTCGACGACGAAGTCGCAGCCGGTGATCAGCCGGGCGTAGTCCGAACACATCCACGCCACGCAGTGACCGATGTCGGACGGTGTCCCGGTACTGCCCATCGGCACCATCGGCGCCCGCTGGCCCATCCAGCGCGCCGGTCGCCGCCACGACTCGGTACCGCCCTCGGAACCCAGGCCACCGGATCGCGGCGGCCGGTCCAGCACTCCACCGGGCCCTTGCTCGGCGATCAGCTCGGGGTTGTCCGGCGTGGGCGCGGTCGGGGTGAAGCTGTTGACCCGGATCCCGTACGGCGCCAGGTCCATCGCGGCGGCGCGGACGAAGTTGTTCACCCCGCCCTTGTGGAAGGCGTACGCGATGACCCCGGCCGAGCCGGACCAGCCGTTCGACGACGAGATCGCCACGATCGAGCCGCGGATACCGTGTTCGGCCATGTACCGCCCGGCGTGCTTGGTGTTGAGGAAGTTACCGAGCGCGGCGACCCGCACGGCCCGCTCGAAGAACTCGGTACTCTCGTCCAGCACGCCGCGACCGCCCAGGATCGCCGCGTTGTTGACGACAATGTCCAGCCGCCCCCAGGTGTCCGTGACGGTACGCAGATACGCCAGCACCTGCTCCTCGTCGGTCACGTCGCCGGGCACCACGATCGCGGTACCGCCGTTGCGTTCGATCCGCTTGACCGCCGCCTGCGCGGCCTCGGGATCGATGTCGTTACAGGCGACCTTCGCGCCGTAGCGGGCCAGGGCCAGGGCGATACCGCTGCCGATGTTGGGGCCGGCACCGGTGACGAGGGCGACCTTGCCCGCTAAGGAAATCTCCACGTTCAGTCAACTCCGTTGGTCTTGATCTGCGCCGACCGAAGGTCCAGGCGCCTGCTGCTTATTGGCCCTCTTTATCGGTACCGCGCTGCGCGACCAGCCGGCGAACCCGAACGGCCGCACCACCATCGACATCGCGGCATTGCGCGCGCCGGCGACGACGATCAGCAGCTGTTCCGGCGACGGCAGCATGTGCAGTCCGTACTCGTCGATGCCCGGGCCGGTTCGCCCGTCGAGACTCTTGCCGACCCGCGCCAGGTCCTCGTGGCTGCGTACGCACCGGTCGTAGAGCCACTGTTGCACGTCGCGCTTGGCGAACCCGTTGGCGGCCAGCATCTGCGCGTGCTCGACGCCCAGTACCAGCCCCGCCGAGGAGTACGGGACGATCGCGGCCCCGGTACGGGCGATCGTGTCAGCGAAGTCCGCGAGCAGCTCCTCGGGATTCTGGGTGTGCCGGTTGTCCACGAACTCGCACGTGCGCAGCAGGGTCGCGGACACCGCGTCGGTACCGGCCGGCAGGCCAACCTCGGTGGCGAGCGGCTCCCAGGGGCTCTCTTCCTCGTTCTCCCCGACGCACAGGGTCCACCGGCCGGGAATGCCCTGCGTGGCCTGCTCCAGCTCCTGCGGCTGGATGCCGAACACGTTGCGTACCACCAGCCCGATGGCTCGCGCGATCGTCGCGTTGGCCCGGAAACCGGGGCCCAGTACGCCGCCGGTGCAGTTGATCCCGAGCTGGTGGCGGATCGGGCCGTTGACCACGATCAGCGGGGCCGGGCCGCTGGTCGACTGCCACCCACCACCGGTCACCGCCCGGTCGCGGCCGAGGGCCTCCCACGCCGCGAGCACCACCGGGAAGTACTCCGGGCGGCAGCCGGCGAGGGCGGCGTTGACCGCCGCCTGCTCGACCGTGCATTCCCGCGAAAGGTGCGGTACCGCGGCGATCACCTCGTCGGCGGGGCGGGGCGTCTGCGCGAGGAACTCCTCGACCATGGGCCGGGTAACCGGTACGACCGGTAGGCCGTCGGTCCAGCCCTGGTCGTAGGCGTGCTCGATGGCGGCCCGGGCGTAATCCAGCGACGCCTGCGAAGCGGCGACGTCAGCCACCGTCACGCCGAGGCCCAGTCAGGGTTTCTTGGGCTGGATCTGCGCCGACCGAAGGTCCAGGCGCCTTGGCCGGCCCAGTCAGTGTTGCGACTATCTCCGGTAGTGCGGCGACCGCACGCTCGTGCAGCTCCTCCGCCCCGAGCGGCGCCACCGGATGCGCGGTCCGCACGTAGTGGTACCCGGGGCTGCCCTGCAGCTTGGCCATCGCGTCTGCGGTAACGCTGAACGCGTCGGTGGTGACGACGACGGCGGGTATGCCGGCGGCCTCCAGCGCCAGCCCGTCGGCCACCGCGGACGCGCTGCACGACCCGCAGTCACCGACGCCGACCACGACCACGTCGCAGCTGGCTACCAGATCGGCCAGGATGTCCGGTGGTACCGGGTCGGTGATGGACATCTTCTTCCGCCGTACCACGTCCGCCGCGCCGTGCTCCTGCCGCAGCAGCGCACCGACCTCGTCGAGGAACTGCTCGGCGTTGCGCTTCACGTTGGCCAGCAGACCCACCCGGCTACCGCGAAGATCAGGCTTGCGGGCGGCCAGAACCGTGGCGCGGGCGTGGTTCGCAGGCCCGGCGGTCGGGTCGACCATCGCATCGAACATGGCTCGGCTCCCTCCACTATGGACGGGCGTACTGCGCGGGGATCGACGGCGCCGAGGTGGAGCCGTCGGGCTCGTCCACCGGTTCCGGGAAGTGACAGGCGACCTGATGATTCGGACCGATGTCGCGCAGCAACGGGCGCTCCACCGCGCACCGGTCCTGTGCCCGTACGCACCTCGTCCGAAACCGGCACCCGCTCGGCGGCGCCAACGGCGAGGGCGGTTCCCCGCTGGTCACCGCGCGCCTGGTCGCCCGTGGCTTGGTCGGGTCGAGGCTCGGGATGGACGCGAGCAGGTCGACGGTGTACGGGTGCCGTGGTGACCGGTACAGGGCGTCGGCCGGACCGACCTCGCACAGCTGGCCCAGGTGCATCACCGCCACTCGATCGCTGACCTGCTTGACCAGCGCGAGGTCGTGCGAGATGAACAGGTAGCTGAGCCGCAGCTCGGTACGCAGCCGCTCCAGCAGGTTGAGCACCTGGGCCTGGATCAGCACGTCGAGTGAGGACACCGGCTCGTCGCACACGATCAGGGCCGGGTGCAACGCGATCGCCCGAGCGATCGCCACCCGCTGGCACTGGCCACCCGACAGTTGCCGCGGGTGCCGCCGGCCGTAGACATCGGGGTTGAGACCCACCAGGTCGAGCAGGTCGCGCACGCGCCGTCGCCGGCTGCCGGCATCACCATCGCCGTACCCGATCAGCGGTTCCTCGACGATGTCGGTGATGCGCCAGCGCGGATTGAGCGAGCCGTACGGGTCCTGGAACACCATCTGCATCTGTCGCCGGGCGCGTTGCAACCGGCGTCCCCGCAGGCCCACCATCTCGGTGCCCTGGAACCGAACGGAGCCGGACTTGGGTCGCGGTGCCTGCAGTACGCATCGAGCCAGCGTCGACTTCCCCGAACCGGTCTCGCCCACGACGCCGAGAGTCTCGCCGGCATCGAGGTCGAACGAGACGTCGGAGACGGCGTGCACGATCCCACCCTTGAGCCCGCCCACGCCGCGCACTTCGAACTCGTGCACGACGTTGCGTACCTCCAGCAGTCTCGTCATTGCTTGCCTTCGCTCCGCTGCGCGCCATGTGCGCCGCCTTCCCTCGGCGCCACACCACGGCCTGACGGCCGGAGTGTCGCCTCAGTCCAGGCGCCGCGGCGCTCCGCTGCGCTCATACCCCGAGCTCCGTCATGAGCTGCTCTCCGTCCTTGCAAGGATTCCAGCAGGCCCACCAGTGGCCGACCTCGTGCTCGACGAACGGGGGGCGGCTGTCCCGGCACTCGGGCCTGGCCCGCGGGCACCGCGGTTCGAAGGGGCAGCCCGCCGGCAGCGCCGTGAGGTCTGGCGGCTGCCCGGGGGTGACCGGCAGGAGCGTGTGTGACTCCCGCTCGAGCCGCGGGATGGCGTCGAACAGCGCGCGGGTGTACGGCATCCGCATCTGGGCGAACAGGATCCGGGTCGGCGCGTACTCCACCGCACGTCCGGCGTACATGACGATCACGTCGTCGGCATAGCTGGCCGCCAGCCCGAGATCGTGGCTGATCAGGATGATGGCGGTACCGAGCCGCGAGCGCAGTTCGGCGAGCAGCTCCATGATCTGCGCCTGGGTCGTCACGTCCAGCGCGGTGGTGGCCTCGTCGGCGATCAGCACCTTCGGGTCCGCGGCCAGCGCGATCGCGATCATCACACGCTGCCGCATTCCGCCCGAGAGCTGGTGCGGGTACTGGTGGAAACGCCGGTTCGGGTCCGGGATCCGGACCAGCGACAGCAGCTCCAGCGCCCGCCGTTTGGCCGCGGCGGGCTCGACCCGGGTGTGAGCGCGGATGGCCTCGGTGATCTGGGTACCGATCCGCATCGTCGGGTTCAGCGAACGGGTCGGATCCTGAAACACCATCGCGAGGTCCGCGCCGCGGTGCCGGCGCATGTCCTCCTCGGGCAGGCCGACCAGCTCCACGCTGCCGATCCGGGCCGACCCCGATACCGTGGCGTTCGGCGGCAACAGACCCATCAGTGCCCGCGAGCTGACCGTCTTGCCCGAGCCGGACTCTCCGACGATGGCCAGTGTCCGGCCGGCCCGCAGCTGGTAGCTCAGCCCGTTGACCGCGTGCACTCGGTAGCCGGCCACCTCGAACCGGACGTGCAGGTTCTCGACCTTGAGCACCGCCTCACTCATCGGCCACTCCAACGCAAGCGGACCGCCTCGCCGAGCTGGTTGAACCCGACGACGGTGAGGAACAGCGCGATCGACGGCCAGACCACGAGCATCGGCGTACCGGACAGGCTGAGCTGACCCTGGAAGATCATGTTGCCCCAGCTCGGGGCGGGCGGCCGGATACCGAGGCCGAGGAAGCTCAACGCACCCTCGATCACCATGACGATGCCCAGCCCGAGCATCGCGAACGTCATCAGCTGCGGTCCGATGTTCGGCGCGAGGTGCCGTACCACGATCCGCCAGGTCGATGTACCTGACAGCCTCGCCGCGACCATGAACGGCTGTTCGCGCAGCCGCAGCGTCTCCGCCCGGGAGATGCGGGCGAACGCCGGTACGGAGAAGAACGACAGCGTCAGAATCGTGTTTCGCACGCCGGGCCCGAGGCTCAGCGAGACGGCCACGATGAGGGCCAGCGACGGGATCGCGATGAGTACGTCGAACAGCCGCATGATGATGCTGTCGACGATGCCGCCGGCTTGGGCGGCCAACGCGCCCAGCCCGCCGCCGATCACCAACCCGAGCAGGTTCACGGTCAGCGCGACGAACAGCGATGTCCGTCCGCCGACCAGGATTCGCGCGAGGATGTCGTTGCCGTTGTCGTCGGTACCCAGAATGTGTCCGGGCGTGAACGCCGGCTGCAACGAGTTCAGGATGTCGCCGCCGGTCGGCTTCGGTATCGGAGCCACCAGCGGCAGAACAAAGCACGCGAAGAAGATCAGCAGGAGCAGACCAGCCGGTACGCCGATGTGCAACTTGCGCAACCACGCGCGGGTCCGGGTGGGCGCGGTCTCGTCGGCGACGACGGCGG
This sequence comes from Micromonosporaceae bacterium, assembly GCA_035650075.1. GTDB lineage: Bacteria > Actinomycetota > Actinomycetes > Mycobacteriales > Micromonosporaceae > DASSUC01. The sequence goes on from DASRII010000271.1 coordinate 6,084, forward strand.
ACGACGAGACCTGGACCTCAGTTAGTGCCATAGCGGATCCTCGGGTCGAGCACGGCGTAGAGAACGTCAGCCATCAGGTTGGCGAGCACGGTGATGATGGCGAAGATGATCACGATCGCCTGCACCACGATGTAGTCGCGGGTGAGGATCCCCTGCAGGAGGTACTGGCCGATCCCGGGTAGCGAGAAGATCGATTCGATGATCACGGTTGCGCCGATCAGCCCGCTGATGTTCAGCCCGACGATGGTGATCAGGCCGAACGACGAGTTGCGGAAGGCGTGCCGCAACAGCACCTGCCACGGTCCGAGTCCCTTGGCCCGGGCCGTCATCACGTAGTCCTCACCCTGCATCTGGTCCACCAGGTCGCCGCGGAGGAACCGGGTGTAGAAGCAGAGCAACGGGAACGCCATCGCGAACGCCGGCAGCGCCAACGAGTACAGGTTGTCGCCCAGGCCCTTGCTCACCGGCGTATACCCGATGGCCGGGAACCAACCCAACTTCACCGCGAACAGCAGCACGAGCAACAGCGCCAGTACGTAGTTGGCCACCGACAGCCCCGCGGTCGACACCACCATGCTGACCCGGTCCAGGAACCGGTTGGGCCGACGGGCCGCCAGGAGGGCCAGCGGGATGGCTACGGTCAACGAGATGAGGAAGGCCAGCGCGACGAGTTCGCCGGTGACCGCGAGCCGGGTGGGCAGTACGTCGGTCACCGGTTGCCGGCTCACGAGCGACCGGCCCAGGTCACCCTGCAACGCGTTCCACAGCCATTCCAGGTACCGCTCGACCGGGGGCCGGTCGAGCCCCATGTCATGTTCCAGCCGGGCGATCTGCTCCGGCGTAGCCTCCGGCCCGAGCAGCTGTAGCGCGGCACTGCCCGGGATCAGGTTCAGTAGGACGAACATCAGGATGCTGACGCCGAGCAGGATCGGTATGGCGGTCAACAGCCGCTTGACGATCAGCCGGAGGGCTGGTGAGCCCAGCACCGCGGAGAAGACCCGCGGTGCCGGACTCGTTGTCGCTACATCACTCACGCCTGGCTCATCCAGACTTCGTCCCAGAGGATCGCCGTGTTCACCACCACCGGGGGGATGAGGGTGGTGAGGCCCGGACCGTGCACGTTCTTCGTTACGACGCTAGCCGGCGCGAACGCGAGGATGAAGGGCGCGTACGCCTCGTCGCTGATCCGCTGCCCGACCTGCATGTAGAGCGCGTCGCGCTGAGCCGGGTCGGTCGACTGCCCCGCCTGCTGGAGCAGGCTGTCGATGGTCGGGTCGCTGACCCCGCTGAACGGCACGCCCGAGCTGAACCGGAACCCGACGCCGACACCGACGGCCGGATCCCAGGCTCCCGCGGTCTGCAGCATCGCCTGCCACTTGCCGCCGATGAAGTTCTGGATCAATCCATTGAGCTGCTCGCTGTGGATCGTGGTCTTGATGCCGGCCGCCTCCCACTGCGTCTGCAACGCGGTGTTCACCTGGTCGGCCACGTACGCCTTCAGCGTGCCGAGGTCGACGGTCAGCCCGCCGAGCTGCTGGACTAGCGCCTTGGCCTTCTCGAGGTCGTAGGTGCGGTAGCCCGGGACGGTCGGGTGGTGGAACAGCCCGCCGTCGGCGGTGAAGGACTGGCTCAACGGGTACGCGCCCTTGAACAGGCCCTGGCGGATCGCCTCGCCGTTGGTCGCGTAGTAGATCGCCTCCCGGGCCCGCTTGTCGTTGAACGGTGGGATCTTCGTGTTCAGCTGGATCACGTAGGGCGAGGTCGCCGGCTGCTGGGTCACCACCAGCTGGCTGTTCTTCTTCGCCTGCTCGAGCAGCGGGATCGTCGTCATGCCTTCGTAGACCTGTCCCTGACCGGCCTGCAGGGCCTGGTACGCGGGCTGGTCGCCACCGATGCTCCGGATGGTCAGCTTGTCGAGGTAGGGACGGTCCTTCACGAAGTAGTCGGGGTTACGCTCGAGCACCAGCTCCGAACTGAGCGCGTTGCTGACGACCTTGAACGGGCCGGCGCCGACCGGCTTGATGCGGAAGGCATCCGGGCCCATCGACTGCAGGGCGGTCGGTGAGACGACCCAGTTCACGTTGGCCACGACGAACGAGTTGATCACGGCCGCGTTCGGTTGCTTGAACTTGAGCACCACGGTGTCGGTACCCTCGGCGGTGATGGGGTCCTGGTCGGCGAGCTGCCACGTCGGCTTGCACGTGCAGGTCGCCTCCATGTCACGTTTGATGTTGAAGACCACGGCCGCGGCGTCGAGCGCGGTGCCGTCGGTGAACTTGATACCTGGCTTGATCTTGATCTTCACCGTCTTACCGCTGTCGGTGAACTCGTACCCCGCGGCCTGGTGCGGTATCACCTTGGCGTTCTTGCCATCGTCATCCGCGACGAGCCGGAACAGCCCGCCGTAGATGGAGCTCATCTGGGTGAGGTTGCCACCGCCGGTGGTGTTGGTGGCCGGATCGAGACCGCTGGGCCATGACCCGGAGAACGCGCTGTCCAGCAGCACGGTCAGTTCGCCGCCACGCTGCGGCACTGCTGCCTGGTTGTTGTCGCCGGTCTCATCGGGCTTGGTACACCCGGCGACGACAAGTGCCCCGGCCAGCAAGAGACATGCTTTCGCCCTGATTCTCACTGCGCTCTTCTCGCTTCCTCGGGGTTTAGGTGGAGCTCGGGAGGTGACTAAGCTCACCCCACGAGATCCAGGTTCTCGACCCGCGCCGATGCCGATACAGGCGACTTCCGTCCGATGGAAGAGAACTTCGCGCCGGAGTCCGGCCGGCACCCTGAGAAGCCCGACCGTTACAACATGGACATCAATGTTCGCAAGACTGTAGACAATCCCACTCGAACGCGTTTAGTGTCCTAGCACGGCCGAGCGAGCCCCGGGTTGAGCCCGTGGAGGTAGGAGATGACGACCACCGGCCACACCGCGAACGATGACCACATGGTCCGGCGTACGGCGCTCGGCCGCGCGCTCGCGGTGCTCGACGCGTTCGGACCCCAGCACCGCCTGCTGTCGCTCAGCGAGATCGCGCGCCGGGCGGACCTGACCTTGCCGACCACGCATCGACTCGTCAGCGAGCTCGTCACCTGGGGCGCCCTGGAACGCCATCCGTCGGGACACTACTTCCTCGGTCTGCGCCTGCTAGAGCTCGCCGCCCTCGCCCCTCGCGGCCTGCAACTGCGGGAGGCCGCCTTCCCCTTCCTCGACGACCTGCACCAGGCCACGCACTCCAACGTCCACCTCGGCGTACGGGACGGGCACGAGGTCGTCTACGTCGACACCATGCGCTCGCGCGTCAGCGCCCAGATCTCGAGCCGCGTCGGCGACCGCTGGCCGCTGCACGTCAGCGGTACCGGGTTGGTGCTGCTCGCGTACGCCGAGCCCGCCTTCCAGGACGAGGTTCTCCAGGCACCCCTGGTCCGGTACACCCCGAAGACCGTCGTGGACCCGCACGAGCTACGGCGGATCCTGGCCGACATCCGCCGGACCGGCGTGGTCATCGCCCACGAACAGATCACCTTGCAGGCGGTTGCCGTCGCGGCACCGGTACGCGGTCCGCGCAACGATGTCATCGCGGCGATCAGCGCGGTCGTCAGCCTCAACGAGACACCGCTGAACCAGCTCGCGGCAAGGCTCACCGACACCGCCAACGCCATCTCGCATGCCCTCGGCGCGCCCAGCCCGCGGCGTGAGCCTCAGGGCCGCAGGCGACTTACCGCGGTGGCGTGATACCGAGGTACCGGAACGCGTTGTGCCACGTGATGTCGGCCAGCACCGCCGGGTCGAGGTCCATGGACCGTAGCGTCGCGCCCGCCTTGTCCTCGCGGGGCATGGCCGGGAAGTCGGTGCCGACGAACAACCGGTCGTGCCCGAGCAGGTCGATGAGGAACCGCACCGCGCGCCGATCGAAGACCAGGGAGTCGTAGTAGAACCGGCGCGCGTACTCCAGCGGCGACGGTCCGTCGTCGGGCATGATGGCCCGCTCCGGTACCTTCGGCTCCTCGTTCCACGACCCACCCCAGAAGTACTGGGCTCGCGGCAGCATCAGCGGGAACCCGCCGGCCGCATGGCTGAACGCGATCCGTAGGTCGGGGCAGGCGGCCGCCGTGCCACCGGCCACCATGGACGCCGCGGCCAGCGTGCCCTCGATACCGACGACGTAAGTGCCCATTGTGGACAGTGGCAGGCGGTCGGTCGGCGCCGGCATCGCGTGCACGAAGACCGGCAGGCCCAGCCGCTGCGCCTCGATGAAGAACGGCAGGAACCGCTCGTCGCCGATGGACACGCTGAGGACGTTCGAGGCGATCTCCACGCCGTACAGCCCCAGCTCGCGGATTGCCGCCAGCTCGACGGTGGCGAGGTCGGGATCCTGCATCGGTACCATGCCGAACCCGTACAGGCGGTCCGGCACGGCCGCGCACAGTGCGGCCGTGAACTCGTTGACGTACCGGGCCAACGACAGCCCGTCGGCCGCCGGAAGGTCGTAGCGCAGCAACGGTGGCATCGGGGTCAGCACCTCGGCGTCCACCCCGGACTCGTCCTGCGCCTCGATGCGCCGCTCGGCGTCGAAGTACACGTCGCGGGCCTTGTATTTGACTTGACCGAAAACGAGCAACCGTGCCGTCTCGCCGTCGACCGGGTCCATCCGCGGAAAGCACCCCGGGGCGTCGGCCGGGTACTCCCGCGGCAGCAGGTGCGCGTGTACGTCGATCAGCATTTCACAACGCTCCAGGGTGGACAGACACGTGTACCGCGGCTTCGCCGGCCACCTCGCCGGCGAGCGTCTCCAGCGCCAGCGTCGTGTCGTCGAGGCCGAACGAATGGGTGTGCAGCTTCTCCAACGGGAAACGCCGCGACTCGATGATGCGGATGGCCTCGGCGTAGGCGCGGGCGTCGACGCCGAACGCGCCGACGACGGTGAGCGCCCGGTTGATGATGAGGTCCGTACGCAGCGGCACTTCCTTGCCGCCCTTGAGCCCGGCCAGCACCACCCGCCCGCCGTGCCGGGTCGCGAGCAGCGCGTCGGTCACCGGCGCCGTGGCCATCGGCGTCAGCTCCAGCGTGACGTCGGCGAGCTGGCCGTCGGTCAGCTCGGTGACCGCCTTCACCGTGTGGGTCTCGTCGACGACGATCGTGTGGTCCGCCCCGAACTCCTTCGCCAGCGCGAGCTTGTGGGTGTCCGTCGCCAACCCGGTGACGATGATGGTGCCGGCGCCGGCGGCCCGCGCCGCGATCACCGACGCGAGCCCGCGTTGGCCGGTACCGAGGACCAGCACCGTGTCGCCGAGCCCGATCCCGCCCAGGTGGCACGCCCAGCGGACACCGGCGCCGATCGGGTTGAACATCACCGCAATCTCGGCCGGCAGGGTCTTGTCGACCGGGTGCAGGATCGCGCCCGGCGACAGGTACAGGTACTCGGCCAGCCCGCCCCACAGTCCAGGTTGGACGGTCAGCGGGCTGACCCCGTGCCCGACCGTGCGGTTGCGGCAGGACTGGTACCGGCCGGTCAGGCACAGTTGACAGGACCGGCATGGCACGATGATCTCCAACGCGACCCGGTCGCCGGGCTGCACGCCCCACCGCGCAGCGGCCCGCTCGCCGACCTCCTCGATGACGCCCAGCGGCTCGTGCCCGGGGATGAACGGATCGGAGTGAAAGCCGAGGTGGCCCTTGTACGTCTCCACGTCGCTGCCGCAGATGCCGTTGGCCTCTATCCTCAGTAGACCGTGGTCCGGTCCGATCTGCGGACGTGGGAACTCCTGGATCTCGATCCGCCGCGGGCCGAGTTGGACCGCCGCGCGAACGGAGCTCATACCGCGAGCCGGGTCAGCCGGCTCTTCATCTCCGAGCGCTCGATCGAGCCCGGCGGCACGAGGATGACGCTGGCCGGTACCGACAGCCGAGACTTGATCGTCGACTCGATCGAGTGGCGCAGCTCGTCGTGGTCGCCGGGGTACTCGCCCCACTCGGCCTCCACCATGAGCGGCGGATCCACCCGTGGACCCTTTGCCGGCAACAGGATCTGCACCGCGCCGGAGGTACGCGGATGCAGCCCCTGCACGATGTCGCGTACCGCGGAGGGGAAGACGTTGACGCCGAGCACGATGAGCATGTCGTCGGTACGGCCGATGCAGCGGATCAGCGGCGCTCCGTCACTCGCCCGAGCGGTGATCCGGACGAGGTCGCGGGTGCGGAACCGGACCAGCGGGCAGCATTCCCGGTCGACCGAGGTGTAGACCAGTTCGCCGGTGACCCCGGGCTCGGCGGCGATCGGCTCACCCGTGTCCGGGTCGATCAGCTCGACCAGGACGTGCCGGCCGCCGGTGAACCGCATACCGCCACTACCCGGCTCCTCGCCGAACAGCACCGGAGCCATGTCGGCGTTGCCGAGGCCCTCGGTAACCCTGGCCCCCCACTCGGACTCGAGGTGCTCGCGGAACGCCGGCTCACCACCACCCGGTTCGCCACCGACGAACACCTTGCGCAGACCGAACTCCTTCGGATCCCGACCGACCTTCTCGCGGATGTAGTCGGCGAGGTAGCGGGCGTACGAGGGAGTCGAATGCAACGCGGTCACGCCGAGCGTGTTCATCGCGAGGACCGCCTTCTCGGACGCCCCGGTGCCGATCGGCACGACCGTGGTGCCGATGTGCTCCAACGCATCCTGGATCGGACGTCCGCCGACGAACAAGGTGAGCCCCGACGCATGCACCACGACGTCTTCCCGCGTTGCGCCCATGGTGCGGAACGCCCGGGCCACCATCTCGGTCCACGTCTGCACGTCGCGCCGGGTCACCCCGACCCAGCTCGGCGTGCCCGTCGTACCGGTCGACGCGTGTACGCGGATCACCTCGGTCATGTCGACCCCGGCGTGCCGGCCGAGCGGAGGTGACGCCGCCTGGCTGTCGCGCAGCAGCTGCTTCTCGGTGAACGGGAACCGGGCGATGTCGGCCAGCGACCCGAAGTCCTCCGGGCGGATCCCGTGCTCCGCGAACAGGTCGGCGTAGAACGGTGATCTGGCGGGGAGACCAGCGAGCTGCGTACGCAGTGCCGCGACGACCGCGTCAACATCGGCGGGATCGACGAAGGGCGGGGTGACAGCCATGGAGTATGCCGATCAGTGCTCGTGGATGATGACGCCGCGGATGTTCTTGCCGTCGAGCATGTCCTGATACCCCTGGTTGACCTCGTCCAACCGGTACCGGCGGGTGACCAGCTCGTCCAGCTTCAGGTCACCGGAGCGGTACAGCCCCAGCAGCCGCGGTACGTCGTACAACGGGTTGCAGTCACCGAACAGCGCCCCCCGCAGCTGCCGCTGGTAGCTGATCAGGACACCGGCGTGTACGTGGACCGCCTTCTCCGTGACCTTGCCGACGGCGGTGATCGTCACCTTGCCGCCCTTGCCGGTCATCAGGGCCGCCGCTCGGACGATGTCCTCGGTGAGTACGCCGGGCGTGCAGATCGCGTGGTCGGCGAGCTGGCCGTGGGTGGTGTCGACGACGAAGTCGTGCGCCTCCTTGGCATCGGCGAACGTGTGCGTCGCCCCGAACACCTTTGCCATGTCCCGCTTGAACTCCACGGGATCGACGACCACGACGTTCTTCGCTCCGGCGTACCGGGCGCCCTGCACCGCGTTGCTGCCCACTCCCCCGGCGCCGAAGATGACGACCGTCTGCCCGGCGCGTACGCCGGCCGCGTAGACCGCCGAGCCCCAACCCGTCGGCACACCGCACCCGACCAGCGAGCCGATCTCGAACGGGATGTCGTCGGGCAGCTTGATGCAGGCCCACTCCGACACGACCGCGTACTGCGAGAAGGTGCCCAGCGTGCAGAAGCCGCCGAGGTCCTCGTCGCCGAGGTGGAAACGGAACGTGCCGTCGGAGAACATGCCGGTACCGGCGTTCTTGCCTTCGTCGCACATGTTCTGGTGACCGGTCGAGCAGGGCCGGCACTTGCCGCAGGCCGGGATGTAGGAGCAGACGATCCGGTCGCCGGGCTGCACCCTCCGGACGTGCGGTCCGACGGACTCCACCACACCGGCGCCCTCGTGGCCACCGACGACCGGAAGGCGTACCGGGGCATCGCCCTCGGTGATGTGATGGTCGGAGTGGCACATCCCGGCGGCGTAGAACTTGACCCGGACCTCGTGGGCGCGCGGTGGGTCGAGAGTCAGCTCCGTGAGCTCCCAACCTTCGTGCGGTGCGTGCGTGATCGCCGCGCGGGTGGTGATGGTGTTCACCGGTCAACTCCGTTGGTCTCGATCTGCGCCGACCGAAGGTTCAGGCGCCTCGGTCTCATGGGTGGCCCCCCAACTCCGCGCCGAGCAGCGCGACGTGGTCCAGATCGTCGATGTCGTAGATGTGGAAGTAGATCGTGTCCGCGCCCGCCTTACGCATCCCCTCGACGCGGTCGGCGACCAGTGCCGGTGAGCCGATCGCGGCGTGCTGGCGGATGAACTCCGAGCCGATGACCTCAGCGCGCCGGGCCACCTCGGCCGGCGTGGTCGCGCAGGCCACCGGGAGCACAGCCGAGCGGCGCGCCGTGGCCGGGTCGCGGCCGATCCGCTCGCAGGCCCGGTCGAACCGCTCGTAGCTCGAGCGCAGGTCGTCGGTCAGGGCGCCGTTGAACTCGTCGGCGAACCGGGCCGCGATGGCGGGCGTGCGCTTGGGTCCGCTGCCGCCGACGATGATCGGCGGATGGGGGCGCTGGGTGGGCTGGGGCGGCGTGTGGTTCGCCTCCACGCGGTAGTGCCTGCCGTCGAAGCTGAAACCGTTGGTAGACCACAACCCCGTGATGATTTCCAACTGTTCTTCCAGGCGGTCGAACCGCTCGCCGAGCGGCGGGAACGGTATGCCGAACGCCTCGTGCTCGCGCTGGTACCACCCGGTGCCGATGCCCAGCTCGACCCGTCCGTCGCTCATCTCGTCCACGCTCGCGACGATCGTGGCCAGCATGCCCGGCCGGCGGAACGTGGACGCGGTGACGAGCGAACCGAGCCGGATCCGACTGGTGTCCCGGGCCAGTCCGGCCAGCGTCGTCCAGCAGTCGGTCGGCCGGTACGTCGGGTCGTTCGGGTCCACTCCGAACAGGTGGTCGGAGCGGAAGAACGCGTCGAAGCCCGCGTCGTCGGTCGCTCGAGCGAGCGCCAGGATCTGCGCGTACGTGGCGCCATGCCGCGGCTCCATGAGGACCCGCAACCGTAGCGCTTCAGCGGGTGCCACGGATCGACACCGTCTTGATCTGGGTGTAGTTCAGCACCGAGTCCGCGCCCATCGTCCGGCCGAACCCGCTGCCCTTGTAGCCGCCGAACGGGGCACCGATCAACCCGCCACTGAGGATCTGGTTGACCGCTACCTGGCCGGCCTGCAGGCCACGCGCCATCCGGACGGCCCGCCCGATGTCCGAGGTCCACACCGCGGCGACGAGGCCGTACTCGGTACCGTTGGCGACCTCCAGTGCCTCGGCCTCACCGTCGACCGGGAGTACCGACAGCACCGGGCCGAAGATCTCCTCCTGCGCGATCCGCATGGTCGGTGCGACCCGGTCGAAGATGGTCGGCTCGACGTAGAATCCTCGCTCGAACTTCTCGCCGACCGGTACGCCGCCGCCGGTGACCAGCTCGGCGCCTTCCTCCCGACCGATCCGCAGGTAGCCCAGCACGCGCTCGTGTTGCTTCGCGCTGATGAGCGGTCCCATGTCGACCTTCTCGGTACCCGGTCCGACCCGCACCTTGGCGAACGCCTCGGCCAGCCGGCGGACGACCTCGGCGTGGATCTTCTGGTCGACCACGACTCGCGAGCCGGCCGCGCAGATCTGCCCGGTGTTCAGGGTGATCCCGCGGGTGAGCTGCGGGATCGCCGCGTCGAGGTCGGCGTCGTCGAGCAGCACCTGCGGTGACTTGCCGCCCAGCTCGAGGTGCAGCGGCGTGTGGTTGCGGGCGCACGCGGCCATCACGGCCGAGCCCGTCGGCGGCGAGCCGGTGAAGCTCATCCGGCCGATGCCGGGGTGCGCCGGAATCGCCGCGCCCGCCTCGGGTCCGTAGCCGACGACGACGTTGACCACGCCGGGCGGGATGCCGGCCTCCATCGCCAGCCGGGCCAGGGCCAGCGGGGTGAGCGGCGCGTCCTCGGCGGGCTTGAGGACGATCGTGTTGCCGGCCGCGATCGCCGGGCCGACGTCCATGACACAGTTCGGACCCGGGGCGTTCCACGGAATGATGGCGCCGACCACGCCGTACGGCTCGCGCAACGTCAGCCCGAGTACGTCCGGAGTGTGCGTGGGCAGGCTCAGCCCGTGCACCTTGTCGGCCTGCCCGGCGAAGAACGTGAGCATCCGGGACATCGGCAGCGGTCCCCAGTGCGGGCGGCCGACCTCGCTGATCTCCAACCGGTCGATTTCCTGCTCGTGCTCGTCGATCAGCTGGGCCCAGCGCATGAGCAACGACGCCCGGTGGCTGGGACTGGTGTCGCGCCAGGCCGGAAAGGCTTCCGTGGCCGCGTTCACCGCGGCGTCGACGTCGGCGGCGGCACCGCGCGGGACGTGCATCAGGGTCTCACCGGTAGCCGGGTTGAGCACCTCGATGGTCTCGCCGCTCGCCGCCGGAACCCATTCGCCGCCGATCAGCTGGGTGTTCTCGGTAACCAGTCCGGCGACCGCAGTCGTCATGTCGGGCTCCTTCAGTGCTCGTGGATGATCACGCCGCGGATGTTCTTGCCGGCGAGCATGTCCTCGTACCCCTGGTTGACGTCCTCGAGCCGGTACCGGCGGGTGATCAGCTCGTCCAGCTTCAGGTCACCGGAGCGGTACAGCCCGAGCAGCCGCGGTACGTCGTACAGCGGGTTGCAGCCGCCGAAGATGGCGCCCTGCACGCGCCGCTGGAAACCGATGAGCATCCCGGCGTGTACATGTACCGATCCGTTGCCGACCGCGGTGATCGTCACCTGCCCGGTCTTGCCGACCACCTCGATGGCCGACTGGATCACCTCGTCGTGCAAGACCCCGACGGTGATGATCGCGTGGTCGGCGAGCTGACCGTGCGTGGTGTCGACGACGAACTCGTGGGCCGACTTCGCGTCGGCGAACGTGTGCGTCGCCCCGAACACCTTCGCCATGTCGCGCTTGAACTCGACCGGATCGACGACCACGACGTTCTTGCCGCCGGCGTACCGGGCACCTTGTACCGCGTTGCTGCCCACGCCGCCGGAGCCGTAGACAACCACGGTCTGCCCGGCCCGCACACCGGCCGCGTACACCGCCGAACCCCAACCCGTTGGCACGCCGCAGCCGACGAGGGCGGCTACGTCGAACGGGATGTCCGGCGGGATCCTGATGCAGGACCACTCGTGCACGACCGCGTACTGGGAGAAGGTGCCGAGCACGCACAGCCCGCCCAGGTCCTCACCGGCGTCGTCGTGGAAGCGGAACGTGCCGTCGGGGAACATGCCGGTACCGGCGTTCTTGCCCGCGTTGCACAGGTTCTGCTGGCCGGTCGAGCAGTACCGGCACATGCCGCAGGCCGGGATGAACGAGCAGACGACGTGGTCGCCGACCTTGACCCGGGTGACGTCGTCACCGACCGCGTCCACGACGCC
>DASRII010000272.1:0-21124 GCA_035650075.1 Micromonosporaceae bacterium
TGCGCCCGATCGTGAACATGACGGTGAACATGTTGACCGGGATGCCGAGCGCCTTGTAGATCACACCCGAATAGAAATCGACGTTGGGATACAGCTTGCGGCTCACGAAGTAGTCGTCCTTGAGCGCGATCTCCTCGAGGCGCATCGCGATCTCGAGCAGCTTGCTCGACGTGCCGAGCTTGGCGATCACCTCGGCGCAGGTCTTCTTGAGCACCGCCGCGCGCGGGTCGTAGCTGCGGTAGATCCGGTGCCCGAACCCCATCAGGCGCGTCGTGTCGTTCTTGTCCTTCGCGCGCGCGAGGAAGCGGTCGGCCGAGCCCTCCTCGCGGGCGATCTGCTCGAGCATCTCGATGACCTTCTGGTTCGCGCCGCCGTGGAGCGGGCCCCACAGCGCGCCGATCCCGGCCGAGATCGCCGCGAACAGGTTCGCCTGGGAGCTCCCGACCATGCGGACAGTCGAGGTCGAGCAGTTCTGCTCGTGGTCGGCGTGGAGGATGAGCAGCAGATCGATCGCCTTGGCGACGACCGGGTCGACCATGTACTCCTCGCACGGCGTCGCGAACATCATGTGCAGGAAGTTCGACGCGTAGTCGAGGTGGTTCCTGGGGTACATGAAGGGCTGGCCGATCGAGTGCTTGTACGACCACGCCGCGATCGTCGGCATCTTCGCCAGCAGGCGGACGATCGCGATCTGGAGTGCGCGCTCGTTCTCCTGCTCCTGGTAGTAGGTCGCCAGGGCCCCGACCGTCGCCGCGCAGACGGGCATCGGGTGCGCGTCCTTCGGCAGCGCGCCGAAGAAGCGCTGGAAGTCCTCGTGGAGCATCGTGTGGCGCGTGATCTCGCGCGCGAACACCGAGTCGACCTCGTACGCCTCCGACGGTACGCCGAACGTCATGCGCAGGAAGTTCGATACGTAGTCCAGCTCGTTGTCGGGGTACAGCATCGGCTGGCCGACGGACTTCTTGAAGGAGTACGACGCGATCGTCGGCAGCTTCGCCATCAACCGGATCGTCGAGATCTCGACCTGGTCGCGGTCGAACGGGTCGAGGCTGTCCTGGTAGAAGGTCGACAGGGCGCTGACGGCCGCCGACAGTACCGCCATCGGGTGCGCCTCGCGCGGGAAGCCGTCGAAGAAGAGCCGCATCTCCTCGTGCAACAGGGTGTGTAGCCGGATCCGCTCGGTGAAGTCCGTCAGCTGGTCGGCGGTGGGCAGCTCGCCGTAGATCAGCAGGTACGAGACCTCGAGGAACGAGCACTTGTCGGCCAGCTCCTCGATCGGGTACCCGCGGTAGCGCAGGATCCCCTCGTCGCCGTCGATGAACGTGATCTGCGACGTACACGCCGCCGTGTTCACGAAACCGGGGTCCAGCGTGACGTGGTTCGTCTGGCCGAGCAGCTTGCTGATGTCCAGACCGGACGGTCCCTCGGTCGATGCCCGTACGGGCAGCTCCAGTTCGCCACCCGGGTGTACCAGCCGCACTTCTGACATGCGTTCAGTCTCCTATACGACAGGTAACCATTGGCACGGGCACGCCTACCATTAGCCACCATGCCATCCCGTCCCCGAACCCTCGCCCTGGCCGCGGGCACTGTCGCAGTACTCATATTGATGCCGGCCGCTCCCGCGGTCGCCGCGCCCTCGACCATCCGGGTCTCCGCGAGCGCGGCTGGTGTGCAGGGCAACCGGTCCAGTGCCGAGGCATCGTTCTCGGCGGACGGCCGGTTCGTCGCCTTCAGCTCACACTCCACGAACCTCGTACCCGGCGACACCAACCGCCGCGGGGACATCTTCGTCCGGGATCTGCGTACCGGTACGAACGCGCGGGCCAACCTGGGCCCGGGTGGCGTGCAGGCCAACTTGCCCAGCAATCAGCCTGACATCTCCGCCAACGGGCGGTTCGTGGCCTTTTCCTCGTTCGCCACGAATCTCGTACCGGGCGACACCAATGGCCAACCGGACGTGTTCCTCCGCGACATGGTGAACGGGACCACCCAACTGGTCTCGGTCGGAATCGGTGGCGCCCTGGCCAACGGCGACAACGCGGCCCCGGCGGTCTCGTCCACCGCCCGCTTCGTCGCGTTCATCTCCGGCGCGAGCAACCTGGTACCGGGTGACACCAACGCGACCAGCGACGTCTTCGTCCGGGACATGCAGAACGGCGTGACCCGGCGGATGTCCGTATCCACCGGCGGCGCGCAGGCCAACGCCTTCAGCGATGGGCCCGACATCTCGGGCGACGGCCGGTACGTGACCTTCAACTCCCCGGCCAGCAACCTGGTCCCGGGCGACACGAACGGGTTCATCGACGTGTTCGTGCGCGACCGGTTCACCGCGACGACGCAGCGCATCTCGGTAGGCCCGGGCGGAGTCCAGGCCGACGGTCCGGTGTCCCAGTCCGTGATCTCCGTCGACGGTACGCATGCCGCGTTCATGTCGGAGGCCACGAACCTGGTGGCCACGGACACCGACCCCGATTCGGACATCCTCGTCCGGGATCTGGTGACCGGTACCAACACGCGGGTGTCGCGGCGCACCGACTTCCTGCCCGGCAGCTTCTCCAACGATCCGGCGATCAACGGCGACGGCAACCTGGTCGCGTTCGTCACCTCGTCGAGCCTGGTGCCCGCCGACACGAACAGCCAGCCGGACATCTACCTGCGCGACGTCGCCGCGGCCCGCGACATCCTCATCTCGATCGGCCTCGGCGGTGCCCCGGCCGACCTGGCCAGTGCCGGCCCGGCCATCTCCGCGCAGGGCCTGCGGGTCGCCTTCACCTCGGACGCGACGAACCTCGTCGCCAACGACACCAACGGGTTCGGGGACGTGTTCGTGCGCTTCCGCTAGCCCGTCCGCCCTCCCGCTAGGGCCTGAGCCAGCCACGCTCGGCGGCGCGCGCACCGGCCTGGAACCGGCTGCGCGCGCCGAGCTGGGCCATCAGCTCGGAGGCGATGCGCCGTACGGTCCGCACGGATACACCGAGCTTGCGCGCGACCACGTCGTCGGTGTCGCCCTGCGACAGCAGCCGCAGCAGGGCGCCCTCCTGCGCGGTGTGTCCCTGCTCGTCCCGCGGATGCGGCACGCCGAACGGCGCGGCCGCGTCCCAGACCCGCTCGAAGAGCGCAATCATCGCGGCCACGATGCCGGTTCCGCGCAGCAGCGCGACACCCGCTCCGCTGTGGTCTGGATTTATCGGTACGAGCGCCGCCGAACCATCCACGATGATCATTCGGATCGGCAGGGTGGGTACGGTGCGCACCTGCCCACCGAGGTCCGTCAGCCAGCGGGCGTAGTTGGCCGTGTCCGGGTCGTTGCGGACGCTGTCCAGGTAGACCGAGCGGATCGACACCCCACGGTCGAGCAGCTGCTCGTCGAGCGGCTTGCTCGCGTCGAGGTTTTCGGCGGACTGGGCGCCGCCCGGCTCGAACGACAGGACCTCGTACCGGGTGCGGCGGGTTAGCTGCTCGAGACGCTCCCGTACCGCGTCCAGGCCCACCAGCTCCTCCACCTCGGAGTGCCGGTTGGGACGGCGCCGGCCCGCGTGGTCGGCGATGAGCACCGCGAGCGCCGCCCGGCCCTCCTCGAGCCGCTGCTGGAGGCGTAGCAGCTCCGCGCGCTGGCGGGCGAGCAAGGACTCCAGTCCGATCTCCGGGCTGACCGGCCGCAGCGCACCGGGCCTCTCCCAGCTGGGGCGCAGCAGGCTCAGCTGGGCGAGCTCGTCCAGCGCCCGCCGGACCGAGGCCTCGTCCACCCCCAACTGGTCCGCGAGTTCCACCACGCCCGCGGTGGGCCGGTCGAGCATCGTGAAGTACACCAACTCGGCCCGTTCTCCGACCCCGAACGCCTCCAATACCCGCGACGGCGGCATGGCATCACCCGACCAGCGTTGCTCCGGCTGTCTCCCCTCTTCATGGCAGACCGTGCCACTGGTGGACCGCTCGTGCCGCGGTCGGGATTCAGTGGTAGTCATCTATCTGATCGGGCGCGACGCGGCCTGACCGGTGGCTGCAGCGCAGCCTCCTGCCAGGGCAAACGCTGGCCTTACGGCCGGGCGGACGGGACCGTGGCGGTATGCATCTGGTGACCGTCACGCTGCGGCACGAGGCTGGCGAGCCGCCGGCCGAGGCGGGCCGGATCGCGGCGGTGCTGCGGGCGGTGGCGCGGCCCGAGCACGGCCTCGAGCACGCGTACGTCCAGCCGGCGGCCTTCGGGGCGGTCGCGGTGCTCTTCCTCGTCGCGCCGACGCTCGACGCGGCCCAGCGGTCCGCGGCTGAGCTGGTGGATCTGGTGGAGGACGCACTGCGCGAGAGGTGACCGGATCCTGCCATGCAGGAGGCGGCCACTCGAATCGCTTGAGACGCACCTATTCGAGCCCCAGAATCTCGTTATCGGGCGACCGGTGGGGAGGAAAAGACAATGACGTACGACGATGACGACCCTTACGCGATGGGTTGGGAAAGCACTCCATTCTTTGCCGAGGTGTGAGCAAAATGCTCGTTCGAGAACTCGCGAGTTTCTGTTGGGCGGACCGGGAATTCTTCGACACGCCGGACCGGGTCTTCGACGCCGATAGCCGGTACGTCGACCCGACCGCCGTAGACCCGGACGCCTGGCAGCGAGCGGAGAGCGGCGCGTGGGTGAACCTCCGGCCCACTGCGGCGGTACTGCCTGAGCAGGGCTGGAAGGTACACGTGTCCACCACGCCCGCGGACTCCGTCAAGGTTCTCGACATCGTGTGGCGGTATTGCGTCGACAAATCAATCACATTCAAGTTCGTGCGCAGCGAGCGCCTGCTCTGGCTTATGAACGAAAAGTCGTTTCCCCGTGAGCTGAGCGGAAAGTTCATCACTATCTACCCGCGCGACACCACGCAACTGGAATCGGTTCTGGCTGATCTCGACGACGTTCTGTCGTCTTTTCCCGGGCCGTATGTTCTCGGCGATCTCCGGTACCGGAATGGCCCGCTATATGTGCGGTACGGCGCATTTACGCTGTTCTGGTGTACCACCGATGCCGGCGATCCGGCACCGGCGGTACGGCGGCCGGACGGCTCGCTCGTACCCGATGTCCGGTCGGCGGTGTTCACCGTGCCGGACTGGGTCGAGCTGCCGGAGTTCCTCGAGCCGGACCTCGCCGAGCGCAAGCGGCAGGTCGAGGACGAGTTCCCGTACCGCATCACCGCGGCGATCCAGTTCGCCAACAGCGGCGGCGTCTACCTGGCTACCGACGAGCGCACCGGCGAGCGGGTCGTGGTCCGCGAGGGCAGGCCGCACGCCGGGCTCGACGTCGACGGTACCGACGCCGTGCACCGAATCGCCCGCGAGCGCCGGATGCTGGAACGCCTCGCGGGGTTGGACTGCGTGCCGCGGCTGCTCGACTACCGCGTCGTGCAGGGCCACCACTTCCTGATCGAGGAGTACGTCGAGGGCGAGACCCTGCTGGTCGCGGTGGTCACCAAGATCCCACTCGCGGACTACGGCATCTCGGAGCGGGACCGGGCGGAGTACACCGCCTGGGCGCACGAGGTGATGGACAACGTGGAGCGGGCGCTCGCCGCGATCCACGAGCGCGGGCTGTCCTTCGGTGACCTGCACCCGAGCAACATCGTCGTGCGGCCCGACAACTCGGTGGTCTTCGTCGACTTCGAGTTCGCCGCGGACGCGGCGGACGACAAGCGGCCCCTGATGGCCGCCCAGGGCTTCATCCCACCGCCGCCGCTGGCCGGCGTCGAGGCCGATAGGTACGCCCTCGAGCGGGTCCGGCTGATGTCCCTGCTCCCGGTGACGTCTCTGGTCGAGCGTGACCCGTCGAAGCTGGACACGCTCATCGAGGCGGCAACCTCGGAACTGCCGGTACCGCTCGAGACCGTGCACCGGTTGCGCCACGGGCTGGCCGACGACTCCGCCGAGGGCACACCCGACCGCGCCTGCGCGATGTTCGCGGACCTGCCCACCGGCTGGCCCGACCTGCGGGACGCGCTGGTCGGCGCGATCCACGACAGCGCCACACCGAACCGAACCGACCGGCTGTTCCCCGGTGATCCGGCGCAGTTCGCCCGGGGCGGCGTCGATCTGGCGACCGGCGCCGCCGGGGTGCTGTACGCGCTGCACCGTACCGGCGCCGAGATCCGTCCCGAACACGTCGACTGGCTCGCCGACCGGGCGCTCCGCCTCCCCGACCCGCACATCGGGCTCTACACCGGGCTGCACGGGGTCGCCGTGATGCTGGACCTGCTCGGAAGGCGCGAGCGGGCGCTGGAGATCCTGGACCGGGTACGCGGGTACGAGGGCGTACCGGCACCGGACCTGCGCAGCGGGCTGGCCGGCGCGGCGCTCAGCCTCCGGCACTTCGGCAGGCTCGACGATGCCCTCGCGATCGGCGAACGCCTGCGGGCCGAGGCGGTACCGCTGCCCGACCGGCCCGGCCTGCTGCGGGGACGGACCGGCATCGTGGCCTTGTTCCTGACCCTGTTCGAGGACACCGGGGACCGCGGATGGCTGGACGCCGCCGGGGCGCTGCTGCGCCTGGACGTCGCCGACTGCCGACCCCGTCGACCGGGCACGCTGTACGTGGTCGACGAGAACCGGCGGCACCTGCCCTACCTCGACAATGGCAGCGTCGGGCTGGGCGTGGTGCTGTCGCGGTACCTCCGCCACAGTGCGGACAGCGAGCTCGAGACGGCGCTGGCCGCGTTCCGCCGGTCCGGTGACGCGTCGGTCGTCGTGCTGTCGGCCCTGGGCATGGGGCGCGCGGGCCTGCTGCTAGGCCTCGTCGAGATCGGCCACCCGGACGACGCGGACGTCGTGCGGGGCCACCTCCGCCGGCTCGGCTGGCACGCGATCAACCACCGCGGCGTCGTCGCGTTCCCCGGAACGCACCTGCTGCGGCTGTCGATGGACCTCTTCACCGGCACAGCAGGCGTACTGCTGGCCGCACATGCCGCGATCGCGCGGGACGGCATCTTCCTGCCGCTCCTCGACGCGACCGACCCAACGACCCGTCGGGGAGGGAGGTGACAACTATGACGAACCCCATCGAGCTCCAGGAGGTATCCGAGGAGGCCCCCGCGGTCGGCCCGAAGCCGGACGGCTGCCTCAGCGGCTTCAGCATCTCGGTGACCGGCGCTGGCACGTGAGTCCCCAGTGGACGGAGACGAGGTCACCATGCTCGACAGGTGGACGGACGACGTGTCCAACATCGACGACGACGACCACGACATGATCCCGCGCTGGTGCATCGGGAGCCAATCGAGCTTCCATGACCAGAACCCGAGTAGCGGTATCTAGCCATGGCCGACGACAAACCCGACGCCCCACAGATCTTCACGGTGGGCGACGACGACGAAGACACGCTCGACACACCGCACATCTGCGTGCCGCACGCGGTCTGACCCGCGGCACGTGCTGGCGGGGCGGGGCATCCCCGCGATGCCCTGCCCCGCACAACCATCCAGCGAATGGGACGGCAGCCGATGCGACTGGTTCCGGGTCGATCCGGATGGTGGTGTATCGCCCCGTCCGGCACCGCCCTGCTGCCCGCCGGCTGGGTAACCGGCGGTGCGCTCGCTCGACACGCCCGAGCGGCGTTGGAGCTGACCGGGATCACCGAGCCGAAGCCGGTCACGGCGTACGCGTTGACCGTGCTCACCTCCACCCGGTGCAACCTCGGCTGCCCGTACTGCTTCCAGAACACCGGTACCGCCGCACCCGGCCGGTTCGACCCGCCCCGGATCGCGGCGGCGACACTGCGCCCGCGCACGGTCCGCTCCATCGCGACGTTCACCAGGGACCGGATGGCCGCCGCCGGCCTGTCGAAACTGCACGTGCTGCTGTTCGGGGGTGAGCCGCTGGCCAACCCGCGCGGCTGTACCGAGCTGCTGGCCCGCCTCGGCGAGATCGCTGAGCTGTCCGCGTTCTCGGCCGCGATGGTCAGCAACGGCACGCTGCTCGACGCCCCTCTCGCGGCGCAGCTGGAGGTACTGGGACTGCGATCGGTACAGATCACATTGGATGGTCCACAGTGGATCCATGACACGCTGCGGGTCACCCGGTCCGGCCGAGGTACCTTCGATCGCATCCTGGACAACGTCGCCGTCGCGCAGCAGGCGACGGATCTCCGCGTCGACCTGCGGATCAACCTGACGCCGGCCGTGCTCCCGTACCTCGCCGAGCTGATCGGTCAGGTTGCGGGCCGCCTTTGTGCGACACGTTGCCGGCTGGGTATAGCCCCGGTGGGTGAGGTACCGCCTGAGGCAGCCGAGCAGGTCGTGGCGGCGTACGCCGTCGCCCGCGCGGCCGGCTTCCGCATCCCCCGACCGACGGACGGGCGGTGTGCGTACTGCGCCGAGCCCGACGGTCGGACCGGGGCCGTGGTGAACGCCGACGGCATCCTGTACAGCTGCTGGGAGTCGGCCGGCCGCCCCGGGTTCGAGGTCGGCGACGTCGAGTCCGGCTACCGCGCCTATCCGGCCGGCCGCTGGGTGCGCTGCACGAGGGCGTCGCAGCGGTTCGTCGACGCGGTGGACGCCGGTCTGCTGGACCTGCTCTGGGAGGAGAGGAGGGACCGGCAATGGGCGCGGTCGTAGCCGAGCGGGCCAGCCGTCCGTCGGCCGGCCGACAGTTGGAGCGTGCGGTGCTCGCCAACGGCCTGCGCGTGCTGGTCGTGCCGGACCGTACCGCGCCGGTGGTCGGCATCGCCGTGTTCTACGACGTCGGGATGCGTTCGGAGCCGCAGGGCCGTACCGGGTTCGCCCACCTCTTCGAGCACCTGATGTTCCAGGGGTCGGAGCACCTGCCCAAGCTCGACCACTTCCGGTACGTGCAGTCCTCCGGCGGTACGTTCAACGGCAGCACGCACCTGGACTACACGCAGTACTACGAGGTGCTGCCGGCCAACGCGCTGGAGCGCGGGCTGTTCCTCGAGGCGGACCGGATGCGCGCACCGGTACTGAGCCAGGAGAACCTCCGCTTGCAGATCGACGTGGTGAAGGAGGAGATCCGGGTCAACGTGGCGAACAAGCCGTACGGCGGCTTCCCCTGGTTGGTCCTGCCCGGCGTGCTGTTCGACACGTTCGCGAACTCGCACGACGGCTACGGCTCGTTCGCCGACCTGCAAGCGGCCACAGTGGACGATGCCCGGCATTTCTTCGACCGGTACTACGCACCCGCCAACGCGCTGCTGGTCGTCTGCGGCGACACCGATCCCGACGACGCGGTCGAGCTGGTCGAGCGGCACTTCGGAGGCATCACCGCCCGGCCGACCCCGCCCCGACCCGACTTCGGCGAGCCGGACCTGACGGCGGAACGCCGGACCGTCCACGTGGACCGGCACGCGCCCCTGCCCGCGGTCGCGATGGGCTGGCGCGTACCGGACCCGGTGGCGGACTGGACGGCATACCTGCCATTCGTCGTGCTCGCCGAGGTCATGTCCGACGGGCCGGCGGCGCGCCTGGAACGACGGCTGATCCGGGGCGATCGGATCGCCACTCAGCAGTCGGCGTTCCTGGGCCTGCTCGGCAACCCGTTCGACGTGCGGGACCCGACGGCGCTGATCGTGCAGGCGCGGCACGCGCCGGCGGTACCGGCGGACGCCGTGCTCGCCGTCGTCGATGACGAGTTCCAGCGACTCGCGCAGGACGGCTTCGGGCCGGGCGAGCTGCGCCGGGTGCAGACCCGGATCACGACCCGGATTCTGCACGGGACGAACTCGGTCCTCAGCCAGATGCAGACCCTGGGCGCCCTGGAGCAGCAGCACGGCCGCGCCGAGCTGCTCGACGAGTTGCCCGAGCTGCTGTCCACAGTGGAGGAAGACCGGGTCCGGGCCGCGGCCGCGACGCTGACGCCGGGCCGGCGTGCCGTGGTGGAGCTGATCCCGGGAGGAGCCCGGCCATGACGACGGTCACGGTACCGCCGCTCGGGCCGCCGCCGCCGATGACGCCGCCGCCGACGGCCGAACGGACGCTGCCCACCGCGCTGCGGGTCATCGCGGTACGGTGGCCCGGCGTACCCCTGGTGGAGCTGCGGCTGCGCATCCCCTTCGGCTCGACGCTTCCCGGTCACGCCGCCCGGGCCAGGATGCTCGCCGAGACCCTGCTCGCCGGCACCGCTCGGTACGACCGGATGGCGGTCGCCGAGCGGGCCCAGGAGCTTGGTGCGAACCTCGCCTGCACCGTCGACGCGGACACGCTGCTGATCTCCGGCGTGGCGCACACGCGGCACCTCGACGAGCTGCTCGCGCTGCTGACCCACCTGCTGAACGACGCCGCGTACCCGGACGGCGAGGTCGCCGCCGAGCGCGAACGGCTGCTGCAGCGACTGCGGATGGCCCGGTCCCGGGCGGGGGTTCGGGCCAAGGAAACGCTGCACCGGCACCTGTACCGCGAACACCCCTACGGCAACGAGCTTCCCACACTGGACGAGGTGGCCGCGGTGACCGCCGACGACGTGCGGGCACTGCACGCCGACCGGGTGACCCCCGCCGGCAGCGTGCTGATCCTCGTCGGCGACCTCGGGCCGGAGTGGGCTCTCGCGCGGGCCGAGGCCATCCTGTCCGACTGGACCCGGAGCGGTCCGCCGGCCGACCCGCTGCCGGACGCGCCACCACTGATCCCGGACCCGTCCCTGCTGGTCCACCGGCCCGACTCGGTACAGTCGTCGATCCGCATCGGCGGGGTCGCGATGCGCCGGGACGATCCACGGTACGCCGCGCTGCAGCTGACCAACCTGCTCTACGGCGGCTACTTCTCCTCCCGCCTCGTCGCGAACATCCGCGAGGACAAGGGGTACACGTACAGCCCGCGCAGCCGCATCGACCATGCGTGCGTGGGATCCACGCTCGTCGTCGAGGCCGACGTGGCGACCGAGGTCACCGCGCCCGCCCTGCTCGAGATGTGGTACGAGCTCGGCCGGCTGTCCACCCTGCGCCCCAGCGACCAGGAACTGGACGATGTCCGCCAGTACGCCATCGGCACGCTGGCGATGTCGATCGCCAACCAGTCCGGGCTCGCGAACACGCTCGTCGCCTTGGTGTGTGTGGGGCTCGACCTCACCTGGGTGCGGGACCATCCCGCCCGGCTGGCCGAGGTCACGGCCGCCGACGTGTACGACATCGGCGTACACATTCTCGCCCCGTGCCGGCTGGCGGCGGTGGTCATCGGCGACGCCGAGCAGACCGAGGAACCGCTCAAGGCGTTCGGGCCGTGGGAGGTGCGCTACCCATGACTTTGCCGTTGCGCCGCAACGCACGCTTCCAGCTGCTGTGGATCGGATCCGCCGCTTCCACCCTCGGTTCGCAGACGGTGCAGCTCGCGTACCCGTTGCTGGTGCTGGCGGTCACGAACTCCCCGGTCCAGGCGGGGCTGGTCGGCGCCGCTCAGCTCGTCGGCATGCTGATGGTGGCCGTACCGGCCGGGCCGCTGATCGACCGCTGGGACCGGCGCCGGATCCTCGTCGGCTGCGAGGCGGTGCGCGCCGCCGGAGTCGCGAGCGTGGCGGCCGCCGTACTCCTCGATCGGGTGACCGTGCCCCACCTGATGGCCGTCGCGTGGACGCTGGGTGGGGCGGGCGCGCTCTTCACGCCGGCCAGGCTGACCGCCGTGCGCGCGGTGGTGCCGCCCGACCAGCTCCGTCCGGCGTTGGCCCAGGAAGAGGCACGGGGGTACGCCGCGGCGCTCGCCGGGCCACCGCTGGGTGGCTTCCTGTACGGCGTCGCCCGCGCGCTGCCGTTCGTGGTCGACGCGGTGTCCTATGTGGTGTCTCTGGTCTGCGTGCTGGCCGCACGCGTCCCACGCCGGCCCGCGGAGGCCACCCGCGCCGACGGCATCGCGGGTCAGTTGGCCGAGGGCCTGCGGTGGATGTGGGCCCGGCCGTTCCTGCGCGCGGTCGCCGGGTTCTCGCTCGCCGTCAACCTCGCGACGACCGCCCTGGCGCTGCCGGTCATCGTGCTCATCGTCGACCGGGGCGGATCGTCCACTGTGGTCGGTGTGGCACTGGCGATGATGGGCGCCGGTGGTCTGGTCGGCACGTTGGTCGCCGCGCGCATCGGCCGCATGCTGCCGCCCGGGCGGCTGGCGCTGGCCGTCGGGTGGCTGCTCGCCGTGCTGCTGCCGCTGACCACCCTGCCGCTCGGTCCACTGTGGCCGGGCCTCGTCCTGGCCACCGTGATGGTGGTGCTGCCGGCGGCCAACGTGTCGCTGCAGGCGACCATGCTGGCCGGGATCCCGGACGGTCTGCAGGGTCGGATCGGGTCGCTGCTCATGCTGAGCAGCCTCGGCATCGCGCCGGTCGGGTCGATGCTGGGCGGGTACCTGACCGAGAAGCTCGGGCCGGTACCCTCGCTCGGGCTTCTCGGCCTGCTGCTCGCCGCGTTCTCCGCCGTCGCCACGGTGACCCCGACCCTGCGCGCGGGCGCGGGTCCAGTATCGGACTCGATCGGGTCCGCCAACCGGCTTGCCAGAACCGCGGCGCCGGCTGAATGATGGCCCGGGTGGGCAGCGACCAAGGGCTGAGCGACCAGGGGCTGAGCGACCAGCGGCTAGAAGTGACCTGCGGTACCGCCAGCGTGGTGGCGCGTCCCGATCGGCCGGTTGTGATCGGGCGCGGCCGCGAGTGCGATCTGATCGTCGACGACCCGGCGGTCTCCCGTCGGCACGCCGAGGTGGCCTGGGTGGACGGCGGTTGGGTGGTCCGCGACCTCGGCAGCACCAACGGCATCTGGCTCGACGGGACACGGGGCAATTCGTTCCCGGTGCGGTACGGTCTCCAGCTGCGAATCGGTGGCCCGGACAAGGGGCCGACGCTGGTGCTACGCACGGTGCCGGCGACGGTACCGGCCGGGGCACCGGCCGCTGCGCCACCCGCCGCGCCATCCGACGTGCCAGCCGCTGTGTCGTCCGTCTCACCGGATGCCTCGTTGGACGCGTCCCCTGAGCCGGCCGCGGCCGCGGTGGTCGGGCGGACCCGGACCGCCGAGCACCAGGCCAGCGACAAGGTCCGCATCGGGCGGCACCCGGAGAACGAGATCGTGCTGTCCGACCTGCGCGTGTCGGGCCGCCATGCGGAGCTGCGCCGGTCCGGTGACGAGCACGTGGTGGTCGACCTGGGCAGCCGGCACGGGACCTACCTCAACGGCACCCCGATCCGCCGGGAGAAGCTGAGCCCCGGCGACATGATCTCCATCGGCCGGCACGAGCTGGTCTTCGACGGACAGCGGCTGCACGAGTACGAGGACACCGGTCCGGTCTCCCTGTCCGCCGAACGGCTGACTGTCCAAGTAGGACGGCAGGTCCTCCTCGACGACGTGAGCTTCGCGCTGGAGGAGGGCAGCCTGCTCGCCGTCGTCGGACCCAGCGGCTGCGGCAAGTCCACATTGGTACGTGCGGTGACCGGGATCCGGCCCGCCTCTCAGGGACGGGTCAACTACGACGGCCGCGACCTGTACGCCGACTATGCCGAACTGCGCTACCGCATCGGGCTGGTACCGCAGGACGACGTGCTGCACCGCCAGTTGACCGTCCGCCGCGCGCTGCGGTTCGCGGCGTCCCTGCGGTTCGCCGACGACGTACCCCGTAAAGAGCGCCGCAGCCGGGTCGACGAGGTGCTCGCCACGCTCGGCCTCACCGAGCGGGCGAGGCAGCGCATCGACACGCTCTCCGGCGGCCAGCGCAAGCGCACCTCGGTCGCGCTGGAGCTGCTCACCGAACCCTCGATGCTCTTCCTCGACGAGCCGACCTCGGGCCTGGATCCGGCGCTGGACAAGGAGGTCATGGAGGAGCTGCGGGAACTGGCCGACCGCGGCCGTACGGTCATCGTGGTCACCCACAACGTGCTGCACCTGGACCTCTGCGACCGGGTGCTGGTGCTGGGCGAGGGTGGCAAGCTCGGCTACTTCGGCCCGCCGGACGAGCTGCTCGACTACTTCGGCGCGGCCGACTACGCCGAGGTGTTCTCCAACGTCACCCGCGAACCCGCCCGGTGGCAGCAGTCGTACCGCGAGTCGGCGCTCTACGGGCGGTACGTCGGCGCACCCGCACCGGTGACCCCGCCGCCTGGCCTTCCTGCGCCACGGGATGGCGAAGCATCGGAGGCCAGCGCGTCGACCCAGCAGGTGGCGCCCGCCGAGCCTGCGTCGTCGGACGCGCCGGAACGCAAGGCGGTCGGACGGGCGGCCGTCCGGGTGATGCGCAATCCCATGAACACGCGGATGGCGGGCCGGGCGCTGCACCCCGCCGCGCCGATACGCCAGTTCATCACGCTGTGCCTGCGCATGGTGTCGGTCATCTCGTCCGACCGCGGGTACTCGTTCTTCCTGCTCGGCCTGCCGCTGGCGCTGGCGCTGCTGACCCGGACCGTGCCGGGGGACACCGGGCTGGCGCCGCCGACCTCACGGTTCAGCCTCGAGGCGCAGCGGCTGCTCGTCGTGCTGGTCGTGGGCGCCGCGTTCCTCGGCGTGGCCGTCGCGATCCGGGAGATCGTCTCGGAGTCGTCCATCTACCGGCGCGAGCGGGCGGTGGGTCTGTCGCCCAGTGCCTACCTCGCCTCGAAGCTGGCCGTGTTCACGGTCATCACGACCGTTCAGGTGATCCTGTTCGTGTACCTGTCGCTGGTCGGCCGCGGCGCGCCGAAGGAGGCACTGGTCCTCGGCTCACCCACCAGCGAGGTGATGATGGCCGTCGCGCTCGTGGCGGTCGCGTCCACGGTGCTCGGGCTGCTCGTGAGCGCGTTGGCCCGGACCACCGAGCAGACGACGCCGGTACTGGTCGTCCTCGTGATGGCCCAACTCGTGCTCTCCGGCGGGCTCTTCGAGCTGTTCGGCCAGCCCGTCCTGGAACAGGTGGCCTGGCTCTCGCCGACGCGTTGGGGGTTCGCGGCCGGCGCCGCGACCGTCGATCTGCGCGGCATCGCGCCGTTGACGTTCGACGATCCCCTGTGGACGCACAGCGCCACGTCGTGGTGGCGCGCGGTACTGCTGATGGTGGCACAGGCGGCGCTGCTCGCGGTGGCGGCCCGGTTCGCCCTGCGCCGGATGGAGCCGGGCCGCTAGTCGCGTCACCCGCTCGTCAGATCACTCCTGGGTCACGAACGCGTTCCAGATCGTCTGGTCGGCCGAGTTACCGGCCGCGTCGACCGCCCGTGCGCGCAGCGCGACCGCGCCGCCCACCGGCAGGCTGCCCGCCGGCAGCGTCACACGGTACCGGCCCGGCCCGACCTTCCGCACCGACAGCACCTGCCAGCTCGCTCCGCCGTCCGCGGACAGTTGCAGCGTCACCGAGGTGATCCGAGGGGCTCCCCGGTCGACCTGATGGACCGCATCGACCGCGAGCTGCACCGGTGCCGTCGCGTCCACCTGGTTCGACTCGTCGACCGGTACGTGTACCGCGACGTCGAGCAGCGGCGGGACGACGGAGGACTGCCGGCGACCGGGCGGCGCGGAGCTGAACGTCCACTCCGACTCGACCACAGTGGACAGAGGCATCAACCCGGTACGCAGTTCGACGGTGCGGGTCAGCCGGAACACGGCCGCGCCGGCCGGTACCTCGTGCCCCCCGATCAGGTCGATGCCCTCGTCGAGCAGTACGCCGTTACGGAACAGCTGGAACGTACGCCGGGTGAACACGTGGCTCGCGATGGAACCGCCCTCCGGCCCGTCGCTCGCCAGCTCGTTCACGCCGATCTGCAGCGAGGTCGCGGTGCGGAACACACCGACCGTCGTACGCAGTGGCGCGCGCAGCCACGCGTGGGCGACCCGAACCCCGTGCCGGTGGACGGCCGGCGCCTCGCAGAAGTCGCCGACACCTTCGTCGCCCGCGCGGACCGACACGCACTGGAACCAGCGCTGGTCACTGCCTGCCGACAGGTACTCGACCCGGGTCATCGGCGCCGTTCCCGGTACCGGGCTGAACACCGCCACGCTCACCGGGTTGAGATCGGTGAACACCTGCCGCAGCTCGTTGTACCCGACCGGCACACCGGGAGCGCGGTACAGCGTGTCCACTGTGGCCAGTCCGGCGACGTCCACCACATAACCCAGCGAGGCTGGGAAGGCGTCGTCGGCGAACAGCAGGTCGTATGTGCTTTCGGCGGCATCGAGGCGCCACTTGCTGCTCACCTCGAGCCGCCCGTGCCGGGGCGGGGTCGTCGGCTGCACGAACAACTTGCCCTCGATCACGTCCTGGGCGCTCGTGCCGTACCCGAGCACGAACCCGTTGCGCTTGCGGTCCTGGACGGCCAGGAACACGCGTACGTCGAACGGTACCGTGTCCACCCCGTCCACCCGCGCCGACAGCGGCTGGGCCGAGCGCGCGTCGAGCACCACGTCCATGTCGCGGTCCACGCGTTGTTCGGCGATCGTCGCGATCGAGATCGACGTGACGATGAGATCCTGCACGGTGGGATCCTGCACGGCGGCCGTGTCGTCCGGCGGCGGTTCGCCTTCCTCTAGCGTCGGTACCGCGGCCGTGATGAGGTAGAAGCCCGGCACGACCCGTACCATCGCCTCGCCACCGGTCAGCAACACCGGGTCGGGCGGGGACGCGGTGACGTCCTGCAGGTTGACCACCGTGGCCAGAGTCTCCACATTGGACGATGTGCCGTTGCGGTCGAGGGCGTGCAGCCGTACCACGTGCCGGACCGACTCCTTGACGACCCCGACCGGGATCCGCAGGATCTCGCCGCCGCCGGTGGGCGTAGCCGTCACCTCGCCGCTGAACGCACCGGTACCGCCCAGCGCCACCGCCAGCGTCACCGTGGCTTCGGCGGTGCCACGCGCCGGTACGGTCACCCGCGACGGCGTGACCGCGAGCATGCCGGCCGGCGCGGGCCGCCCACCCGGATCGCGCATGCCCGCGATGAGGTCGAGGGTCCTCGCCGCGTCCGATGCGTTGGCCAGCGTGACCGTTCGCGCGACCGGCGGCAGCCCGGCCTGCGGGTAGCTGACCAGCCCGTGGCTCACGTGTGCCGGCGTGGCTACCAGCCGCTGCCCGATCGCGCGGGCGATGTCGAGCCGGCCGCCGCCGCGGTCGTAGACGCCTCCGCCGACCGGAGCCGCGGTGCCGACCAGCACGGACTTCAGCATCGCCGGTGTCCACTCTGGACGTTGCTCCACGAGCAGCGCCGCCGCTCCGGCTACCTGCGGGGCGGCCATCGAGGTACCCGACAGCCGGGTGTACCGCGCGTCCACCGGGTTGCCGAGCGACGTACCGGCCGCGCGGGCCGCGACGATGTCCACCCCGGGCGCGACGAGATCCGGCTTGATGGCGTTGTCGCGCAACCGCGGTCCCCGGCTGGAGAACGGGGCGAGCACGTCGCGGGCGTCGACCGCGCCGACCGTCAGCGCCGCGTCCGCCGCGCCCGGCGCCCCGATCGTGGTGGCGGCCGGACCGGAGTTGCCCGCACTCGTCACGAACAGCACGCCGGCGGACTCGGTCAGCTCGTCGACGGCGAGGCTCAACGGGTCGAGACCGGTACTGGCCGCGTCCGAGCTGAGGCTCATGTTGACCACTTTCGCGCCCTGGGCGGCCGCCCACTCCATGCCCGCGATGATCCAGGAGAACTGACCGATCCCGCTGTCGTCGAGCACCTTGCCGGACAGCAGCGTTGAGCCGAACGCCACGCCGCGCCGGGCACCGCCGGCCGCCGCACCCGTACCGGCGACGAGCGACGCGACGTGCGTGCCATGGCCGACGCGGTCGCCGACCACGGGGCTGTCGGTGAAGTTCTCCTCGGCACCGATCCGGCCGGCCAGGTCCGGGTGTCCACTGTCGACACCCGTGTCGAGCACGGCCACCCGTACCCCAGCACCCGACAGCCCCGCGTCCCAGGCCGCCGGCGCGCCGATCTGCGTGAGGTTGCGATCGAGCGCGTCGCCGCGCACCTTCCCGTCGAGCCAGACGTGCGTCGCGGCCAGCACACCCGGGCCCGTGAGGCTCGCGCCGAACGCGGCCGCTCCGGCCTTGGGCAGTCGCGTGGCGTTCGCGTCGATGCTCGCCAGATGCCGGCCGGTGGTGGCCTGCACTCCGGCCGGTTGCCGCACGATCAGCGGCAGCTCGGTGGTTGTCGCGTCGTCGTAGCCCGCCCGGATCAGCGCGGACACGTCGAACAGCTGCGGGTCGAGCACGTCCGGCACGAGCCGCGCGACGTCGCTGGGCAGCACGCGCACCGCCCCGCCGGCGTATGACGTGTGGAAGTCGACCCGCCGACCCGGCCACCGCGCCGCCTCCACCGACACCGCGGGCGGGGCGTCGCCCGCCGGCGTCACGGTCACCCGGTCGCCGGTCACCAGCGTCACGGTCCATCCGGCCTGGCGCGGGGTCGCCGCGGGTTGGGCCGCCGGATCCGCCGCGGCGGCACCGCCGGGGGTCAGCGTCAGGCACAGGAGTACGGCGGCCGCCAGCGCGAGCCGGGATCGAAGTCTCGCCATGCCCCCCAGTAAGCCGTACCGCTCGACGCTGGTCAATGCGGTACGGCGAGCCGCCGATCCGGTTGGTAGATCCGGTAGCCGGCCACCTCGTGCGCGGCGGCGAGGATCCGCGCACCATCGGGCTGACCGCGCAGGTAGTCGGCGAACGCCCGGTCCACGGCCGACCCGCTCTCGAAGACGTAGGCGGGTGCCGCCGCGGCGTCCACGGCCGCCCGGTGCCCGGGCAGCTTGTCCTGGTCGCGGCCGAGGTCGTCGGAGACGTTCGCACAGACCAGCCGTTCCCGCGTCGCGAACACGAGCCGCGCGCACGTCCAGTACTGCGTGTAGAAGTACCGGACGCCGAGCTGTTCCAGCGCGCCGATCAGCGCACGTTGGTCCACGCCGGCCTGCCGATGCCACGCCACCGTGCCAGCGACCCGCGCCGTGCTCACGACCGCCTGTACGGTGAACGCCGCCAGGACGGCGATCGCGACCACCGCCGCGATCCGTCGCTCGGTCAGCCGTCGCGCCACCGTCCACAGTGGCCAGAAGAAGGCCGGGGTTGAGATGACCACGCAGACCAGGTACCGGACGCTCTCGGTCGGCGCGATGCCGGCAGCGGCGCTGTGCGTGTACAACGCGATGCTCAGCAACGCCGGTAGCACGAGCGCGAGGCGCCCGGCCTGAACCAGATCCAGCCTCCTTGCTCTGCGCACCCCGAGTAACGCCAGCACACCCGACACGACGAGCAGGACGAGCACCGCGACGCCGAAGACCCGCGACGGTCCACCGCAGGCATTCGGCTCGCACAGTCCCAGCCGCATCGGTACGCCGATCAGCAGCCCGCCCTCGAGCCGGTCGGCGAGCGGCCCGGTCTCCGGTCCCGCCGCTCCACCGAGCGTCTTGTGCAGGTACACGTTGACCGAGCTGCTGGGCCACCCCGCCGCGACGTCATACGCGATCTGCGCGGCGTCACCCACCAGCAGGCCGGCCAGGAGGGCGAGCCCCGAACGCCCCCACAGCTCCCGGCCGACGCCGAGCACGAGCAACGCCGCCGCGGCCGCCAGGTACGGCGCGATCAGCCAATCCGTCCACAGTGCAACGCCGGCGGCGAAGCCCGGCCGGCGAACCCGAGCAGGCGCCACCGGGTCTGTCGTTGACCCAGCACGACCGCGCCCAGGAGCAGCAGCGCGCCGAGCGGCACCGACCACGCATACCCGTTCGAGATCAGCTGGTCCTTGATGACGCGATCCGAGCCGAACGCCAGCAGACCCACCACGAACACGGCGAACCAGGGCGTGTACAGCCGCTTCGTGAGCTGGTACACCGCGAACAACAGCACCGCGTACGCGAGGACCATCGGCAACCGCAGCAACAGCACAGTGGGACCGCCGAGCGCGAACAGGGGAGCGGCCAGCAGGGCTTCGACGGTACCCATGTAGTTCTGCCCGTAGATGAACGCCGGAAAGGTGATCCCCTGAGCCATGTGCCAGCCGATGAGCCCCATCGTGGCCTCGTCGCTGTTGGTCTGCGGAACCCCGGAGACGATCAGCGCGAGCCGGTACGCCACCCCGATGGTGCCGAGCGCCAGCGCGACCCTAGTTGTAGTGCTCAGCCGAGTGCTCCAGCGCGATGAGTTCGTCACGGATCTCCTTGCCGAGCTCGGTCGGGCCGTCGTTCCCGTAGGCAGT
Organism: Micromonosporaceae bacterium; assembly: GCA_035650075.1. Lineage (GTDB taxonomy): Bacteria > Actinomycetota > Actinomycetes > Mycobacteriales > Micromonosporaceae > DASSUC01. Next base: position 20,083 of record DASRII010000272.1, read on the forward strand.
CACCACCCACGTCGCGTTCAGGGGCATGTCGTGCTCGCCGTCGGCGGGTCTCATCCGCACCGAGATGGTGAACGACGTCGGCAGTACCTCCGCTGCGCTGGCGGTCACGACCACATTGCGCGGGTGACCGAGCACCCCGCCACTCGGCACCCCGCCGGCACGGTACCGCAACTCGAGCCCGGACCCGCGCAGGACCACGCACCGTTCCAGGTACGCGTCCCGCGCCGCGACCATCCACCGTTGCAGCGTCTCGTCGTCGACCGCACTATCGCCATCCATCTCGTACTCCCGCAGCACCACCCATTTGGTCAAGATCCGGCTCATGGCACACCAGGCTACCGGCCCGCGCCCGGTCGCTGAGTGGTATAACGAATGGACCTTAATCGATGCATGCGCGGCGCACTCCGGAGGTGCCTCATGCGAATTCGTTCCCTGATCACATTGGTGCTGCTCGTGTCCGCCATCCTGGTGCCCGGCCGTGCGGCGGCGGACACCTCGCCTCCGACGTTCCCGATCCTGCCCAACCAGTACTTCGTTGGCGTGGTCAACGGGAAGACGGCCGGTGCCACCGTCCACACCGCCTGCCCCGGCCCAGCGACGAACCGGTTCGGTCATCCGGTCAGCGGCCAGACCCTGTCGGTGTCCCTGGTTTCGGCACCCACCACGTCGAACGTGGGCTTCACCGGCAGCGCCGGCAACTCCGTTGCCGCCGCACCCGTGCTCAGCCTCGCGAATGCCCCGGTGGTGTTCACCGAATACTTCGTCGCCAAGGCGCTGCCCACCGCGTGGACCGTGCCCTGCGAGGGGGACGGCCGAATCTCGTTCACTCCGCTGCCGGGCAGCCCAACGGCCCGGACCGCGTACGTAACAGTGCGCTTTGTCAACATCGCCTCGTGACGCCAACCTAATGTCGCCGGTGGTATTGGTTGCGGCGGGGTCGTTGCTGTGGGTCGACCCAGGCCGGTGGCGTGAACTTGGGTCGTCCATGATGTCCGATGTGGACGGTCCAGTCGCCCTTGTGCAGCAGCCGATGATGGAACCC
>DASRII010000273.1:0-20537 GCA_035650075.1 Micromonosporaceae bacterium
GCGTACCCCGCGCTCGACAGCCGGGCCCAACGTCGACTCGAGCTGGCGCAGGAACGTCTTGGCGTACCCCTTGCTGGCGTCCCGGGCGCGGTCGCGGCCGAGGATCAGCATCGTCAGCTCGGCGAGGTAGTCGCCGGTCAGCACGTCGAGTTCGCCGCCGTCGAGCATCTCCTGCCAGGCGGTGAACCGGTCTCCGTAGAAGCCGGAGGCGTTACCGACTTTCATGCGGTTCGCGTCCCTTACCGGGCGGACCGGCGAAGGCCTGGGCCACGTCCAGCCACTCGTTCGCGACCGGGCCGGTGGCCACGAGCGCGAGGTCGTCACGGTGCCGCCGCTGCGTGACGAGCAAGCAGAAGTCGACCGCCGGCCCGACCAGCTTGTTCTCGGCGTCCTCCGGACCGTATGTCCACAGTGTACCGTCGGGTGCGGTCAGCTCGACCCGAACCGGGGCGTCCGGGACCGGCCGCCCGTGCATCGCGAACCCGTGGCCCATCGTGCGTACGCCGAGGAACACCACGTGCCGCAGCCGGTTCGTCGGGGTCCGGGTCACGCCCAGCGACTCCGCGATGTCCAGCCCGTGTGCCCAGGTCTCCATGATCCGGGCGGTGGCCATGGACGGCGCGGTCATCGAGACGCCGAACCACGGCAGCCGCTGGCCCGCCGGTACGCCCGCGAGAGCCGCTGCGAGCTTGGCCCGCCCGTCGCGCCAGCGGGTGAGCAACCGCGGCGGCTCGTCGAGGAATTCGGCCGCACCCCGGTCGACGTAGCCGTCCAGGTGCTCCGCGGCCGCGCTCAGGGTGGCGTTGAACGCGTCGGGGTCGGTGATGGACAGCAGCGTGACGCTGTCGGTCCAGGCGAGGTGCGCGATCTGGTGACCGATCGTCCAGCCCTCGGCCGGGGTGGGTCTCGCCCACTCCGCCGTCGGTAGCTCGGCCACCAACGCGTCGACGCTCGCCGACTCGCCCTCGAGATCGGTGAGGACCTCTTGAACATCCATTGTGGACTCCCCTCAGCTGTCGAGAACGGTAGCGAGCTGGCGCTTCCAGGTGGTGAGCAGGGCCCGTCGGCGCCTCGAGTCGTCGCTGAGCAGGTTGGCCACGCCGAGCCCGCGGAGCAGGTCGAGGGTTGCCTGGACGGCCTCCCGGACGCCGGGTCGGCGCTCGTCGGCACCGAGCAGCTCGACCGTGAGGCGGTGCATCTCCCGGCCGACGCGGGCCTCCACGGGTATCAGCGCGGCCCGCAACTCGGCGTCGGTGCGGGCGGCGACCCAGACCTCGAGCGCCGCCACGAACAGCGGGCCGGTGAACGCCGTCGCCAGCATGTCCACGACCCGGTCCAGTCGCCGGGCACCGTCGGGTAGCCCGGCCGCCTCGGCCCGGATCTCGGCGGCGCGCCGCTCGGCCAGGTGCTCGACGGCCGCCATCACCAACGTCGCCTTGGTCGGGTAGTGGTGCAGCTGCGCACCGCGGGACACCCCTGCCCGCTCCGCGATGACGGTTGTCGTCGTGCCCGACCACCCGTACGCGACCAGACACTCCACTGTGGCCTCCAGCAGGCGCGCCTGGGTGACGCGACTGCGCTCCTGCTGCGGCATCCGGCCCACGCCTCCGAGCGTGCGCCTCTGCGAACAAACAGTCAAGCCTGATTGTTTTCAGATACGCTCGAGGGGCGACCCGCGCCCGGGCCGCCCCTCGACACTTTGGTTACAGGTGCGCCGAAGCGCCTCCGGTGCAGCCGGCCACGGCCGAACCGATGACCCCGACGGCGGTACCGCACACGTCGACCGGTACCTGTACCGGCGTGAAGGCCTGGTTGCCGTTGCCGATCCCGTTGTTGCCGGTCGTCAGCATCGTGACTTCGTTGCGGTACTTGTCATGTCCACAGTTCTTCTGCTTGTGGTCCTTGTTGTAGCCGGCCACCTTCGCGGGCTTCACCGGCTTGCAGTGCCGTCCTCCATTGTGGACGGACCCTTGATGCGCGGACGCACCGCCGTCGCAACCCGCCTTGGCGCTGCCGACGATGCCGACAGCGACCCCGCAGACGTTGATGGGGGCCTGGATCGGGGCGTACACCTGGTTGCCGTTGAGGATGCCGTTGTTGCCTTTGCTCAGCATCGTCGTCCGGTAGTGGTCGTAGCCCCACTCGGGGTTGAGCGCCGCGATCGAGCCACCCTCGCAACCCGCTGTCGCGCTGCCGAGTACCGCTACCGCGTCACCGCACACGTTGACCGGCAACTGGATCGGGGCGTACACCTGGTTGCCGTTGAGGATGCCGTTGTTGTCGGTGCTGAGCGCTGTCGTGTCCGCGTGCGCCGGGGCCGAGATGCCGGCCGCGATGAGCGCCCCGGCGGTGAGTACGCCGGTGTTGAGCGAACGTCTGATCCACGTGTTCATTGATTGGAACCTCCGCGATCGTCCAGTGCTCGGACAAACGACTGCTTCTGTACGAGGGTCACGTGATCGATCGGTATCCGTGGCTATTGCGGTAATTTGGGTTTTTCATCCCCTGAGCCGCCACAAAGGCGCGCGCGCCCTTTCGAGCTTGTCCGTCGCAGAGCGGCCGAGGTCGGGTATGCTGCCGTCGGTTCTGTCAGGCGACGACCCCCCGGCGCCTGCGGAGCTGCCGCCTAATCGCCGACAACGGCGAGCCGGGGAACCACCGGAAACAGGGGTGAATCCGCGACAGCGGTAGGGATCGTTCCGTCCCGAACCCGTCAGCTAACTCGGTAGGCGGCCGACGGAGGGAACAGCGCTCATAGTGATGACCGCATTTCGACCGCCACGCCTCGCGTTGTTGGCGACGGCCCTCGCCGCCGTTGCTCTGGTGTTGGCACCCATCGGTCCTGCCGCCGCGGAGCCGGATACTCCGTCGGCCTCGGCCGGTAACGAGGGCGAGACACCGCTGTTACGCGACGTGTTGGAAAGAACCGGAAAACAGTATCTGGAAGCTGAAGCGGCGTTGAACGAGTCGAAGCGACGCCAGATGGCTCTGGTACTGGAACAGCAACAGCTGGAGAAGCGCGTCGACCAACTCACGGTCGAGGTCACCGTCGTCGCTAACGCGGCGTACCGGACCGGTCGGCTCAGCGTCGCCGCTGCGTTGTTGAACAGTTCGTCACCTGACTCGTTCCTCGAGCGCGCCGCGGCCGTGGACATCATGGCGATGCGCGACGACCAGACGCTGCACCGGCTCACCGAGGCCAAGCAACAGCTCACCAACGCCAAGGCCGCCATCGACGCCGAGATCGCCGAGCAGAGCAAACAGCTCAACATCATGGCTAAGCAGAAGAAGGACGCCGAGAGCGCCCTCTCGCTGGTGGGCAGGACCGCCACGGCCGGCGGCCTCGTCTCGGCGACATCACCGATCGCCCAACCGGCCCCGCGCAACGCCAACGGTTCGTGGCCGTCGCAGTCGTGCTCGGCCAACGATCCGACCACCAACGGTTGCCTGACGCCGCGGACGCTGCACGCGTACAACCAGGTGAAGGCGGCCGGCTTCAAGCGGTTCGTCTCGTGTTGGCGATCCGGTGGACCCTACGAGCATCCGAAGGGTCGCGCTTGCGACTGGTCGGTGCAGAACTCGGGGTTCGGTGGTGCGGCCACCGGTGACGAGCGGCTCTACGGCAACAACCTGATGGCGTTCCTCGTCCGAAATGCCAGCCGACTAGGGATCCTCTATGTCATCTGGTACAAGATGATCTGGTCACCGGCTGCCGGCTGGCGCACCTACAGCGGGGCGGGCGGAGACGCATCGAGCAACCACACCAACCACGTGCATATGTCCATCATCTGACGCCGGCCACGGCACACGGTCCCCGTCCGGTAGCGGACCGTTGTGCCGGTCGTCGGGACACGGCCAGCGGCCGATGCCGCATGCGCATCGGCGACGGCAGGGCCGGAGCCACGACCGTACCGGTCGGTGGTGGGGTGTGTTCATCGACAGTCATTCGTCACCTGAACGACGTCGGATGACCGCTGAGCCGCTACAGCCGCCCGTCGATGATCGCGGAGATCAGATTGGTCCACTGGTCGGGCGAGAAGCGAAGGACGGGTCCCGTCCTGTCCTTGCTATCGCGGATCTCGACGCGAGCATTCAGCAGGCGGACCTCGACGCAGGCGCCGTTCTCCAAGGTCCGGGTGCTGGTCCGCCACCGTCCGTCTAGTTGGGGACGCGCGACCGCCGCCGGGGGGTTGATCACGCGAGCTTTTTTATCACGTCCTCGAGGAAGGCCACGGACGCCACGCGGTCGAGCGCGGCGGCCGCGAGTACCTCGAAGATCGTGCGATAGAGGTCGGTCTCCTGCCTGCCTTCCTCGTACACCCCGCCCATGGGTGTCTCCAGGTAGACGATGTCCGGATCCTGTGGGAACTCCATGACGATGAACGAGCCCGTCGCTACCTGGTAGCTACGGTCGAAGGGCACGATCAAGAGCTCCAGCCACGGCGATGCGGCGGTGTCGGCGAGCCGGATGAGTTGATCTCGGAGCGTGCTCCGGCCGCCGACGGCCCGGTGCAGTACTGCTTCGTCAAGAACTACCCGCAATTGAAGCGGGTCCGGCTCTTTGATCCGGTTCTGTCTCGTCATCCGCACATGAACTCGCGCTTCCAGGACCTCCGGTCGAATCGAGTGGACACTCTGTCGGAAGATGGCTCGGCTGTACTCCTCGGTCTGAAGGAGGCCGGGAACTACGGTCTGCTCGTAAATGAGCATGGAGTGCGCCTCAGCCTCCAGGCCTATGAAGATCGCAAGTGACTCATGAATGGCGTCGCTGTACCGACTCCACCACCCTCGCTGTTTGCCCTCGCGGGCCAGCGCCGCCAACTCCTCCCGACGCTGCGGGTCGTCGAGTTGATAGAGGTCCAGTAGGTCGGTGAGGTCGCGGGTTCTAAGGCCGACCCGGCCGGCCTCGACGCGACTTATCCATGAACCCGAGCGCTCCAGCCTCGCGCCTGCCTCGTCGCCGGTCAGGCCGGCCTTGTCCCGAAGGCGCCGAAGAGCATGTCCGAGTCGCCGGCGCCGGAGGGTCGGACTCCCACCTTCCATCGCGCCTCTCCGCCCGTCGAGGGAACGGCTGGGAACGATACACCTAAATGCCAGGTCGCACGGTCACTCATGCAATTCATTCATCAACTTATACTTGCACCTGCGGTTTGCGCCTGCGACTCTTGACGTCCAATTACTCACGGTCATCGATCGAGATACGCGCCGCACCTCGCTCGGTCGACTCGGGCGACCCGCAGAAGGACGACCGCTGGCAGTACCTGGCCGCCGCGTGTGCCCGCATTATGCTTGCGGAACTTTCTGGAGACCGAGTACATCCCCCCGCGACGTGCGGCCTGACGGTCAGACGCGGGCGCGGCGGGCGAGGCGCTCCGGGTCGAGGATGATGACGCTCTTGCCGTCGAGCCGTAGCCAGCCCCGCGAGGCGAAGTCGGCGAGCGCCTTGTTCACGGTCTCCCGGGACGCGCCGACGAGCTGAGCCAGCTCCTCCTGGGTCAGATCGTGGGTCACCCGGAGGACGCCGCCGTCCCGGGTCCCGAACCGACCCGCCATCTGCAGCAGGTTCTTGGCCACCCGCCCCGGCACGTCAGTGAAGATCAAGTCGGCGAGAGCGTCGTTCGTCCGCCGGAGCCGGCGGGCGAGCACCCGCAGCAGTTGCTCGGCGATCTCGGGACGATGGGTCAGCCAGGGCCGCAACGCCTGCTTGCGTAGCCGGGCCAGGCGGGTGTCCGTGACCGCGGTCGCCGTCGCGGTCCGCGGTCCGGGGTCGAACAGCGACAGCTCACCCACCATGTCCGACGGGCCCATGACGGCGATCAGGTTCTGCCGGCCGTCGGCTGCTCGGCGGCCGACCTTCAGCTTGCCGGACAGGACGATGTACAGGCTGTCGCCAGCCTCGCCTTCGTTGAAGACGACGTCGCCCTTGCGGTACTCGATCGTCTCCATTTCCTTGGCGAGCGCCTCTGCCGCCTCCGGATCGACACCCTGGAAGATCCCACTGCGGGCGAGCACCTCGTCCATCGCGCCCCCCTGTCCGATACAGGCGCGCGTAACACCGCGCGAGGCCAGTCTAGGCGCAGTGAGGCCGGAACCGGGCGCGCACCCCCGTAACAGCCCGGCGGTACGCCGGTCGTACGGTAAGGTCCCTCGAAGCATGTTTGTCATGGTTCGTCAGGAAGCCGCGCTCGTGGCGGCGGTGTTCGTTCTGTTGATCTCGCTCGGGCTGGTGGGTGGCCTGATCATCGTGGCCGGCGCGGACCCGCCGGTGGCGGTGTGGCACGGTGCGCCGGTCCCTGCGGTCTTTTCGGCTTCGCCGACTCCCGCCACGACGGCCGTGACTCTGGCGGCGACCGGCGACATCATCATGGGCGACGCGCCGGATCGGCTGCCGCCCGAAGGCGGACGCGGCATGTTCGACGCGGTCGAGCCGTTGCTGGCGGCCGACCTCGTGATGGGCAACCTCGAGGAGCCGCTCACCGACGAAAACGGCTACGTCAAATGCAAGCCGGCCGTGAAGGGCTGCAACCAGTTCCGGGTACCTCCGGAGTACGCCGCGCATGTCCGGGACGCCGGCTTCGACGTGCTGAACCTGGCCAACAACCACTCGTACGACTACGGCGCGGGCGGGTACCGCAGCACGCAGCGGGCACTCGAGCGGTACGGGCTGGCGTACACCGGCGGGCCGAACCAGGTCACCGTCGCCGAGTTCGACGGCGTACGAGTGGGGGTGCTGGGCTTCTCGCCGTACGCGTACTCGAACTCGCTGCTGAACATCGCGGCGGCCAAGGCGGCGGTGGCGCGGGCGGCCAGCCAGGTCGATCTCGTGGTCGTCCAGGCGCACATGGGCGCGGAGGGGCCGGATCGGTCGCACGTGCGGCGCGGTACCGAGATGTTCCTCGGCGAGAACCGCGGAGACCCGGTGACGTTCTCGCACGCGGTCATCGACGCGGGCGCGGATCTCGTGATCGGCCACGGTCCGCACATCCTTCGGGGCATGGAGTTCTACCGGGGCCGGCTGGTGGCGTACAGCCTCGGCAACTTCTGCGGCGCCGCGGGCACGCTCAACGCCAGCGGGTCGCTCGGCCTCGGTGGTGTGCTGACCGTGTCACTGCGGAAGGACGGCAGCTGGGTGCGGGGATCGCTGGCGTCGACCACGTACCAGGGTCGAAACGGCATCCCGCGGGCCGACGGCCGGCATCGCGCCGCGGCGCTGGTCCAGTCGTTGAGTACCGCCGACTTCCCCGCGACCGGCGCGCGGCTGGACGGTGCCGGAGGGATCACCCCGCCTAGGGAGTGACGTGTCATACCGCCGACGTAGGCTCACATGCGTGACAGAGACGGCGATCGGCCGGAAGCGGCGGGCGCGGAAGATGGCCAGGATCCTGGCCGAAACCCACCCGGACGCGCATTGCGAGCTGAACCACTCCAACCCGCTCGAGCTCGCGGTCGCGACCATCCTGTCGGCCCAGTCCACCGACAAGATGGTCAACGAGGTGACGCCGAAGCTGTTCGCGCGCTACCCCGCCGCGGCTGCCTACGCGGCCGCCGACCGGGCCGAGCTCGAGGAGCTGATCCACGCGACCGGGTTCTTCCGCAACAAGACCGACTCGCTGATCAAGCTGGGCCAAGCGCTCGTCGAGCGGTACGACGGCCAGGTGCCGCGCAAGATGAAGGACCTCGACTCGCTGCCCGGCATCGGGCGCAAGACGGCCAACGTGATCCTGGGCAACGCGTTCGGGGTCCCGGGGATCACTGTGGACACCCACTTCCACCGGCTCGTCCGGCGCTGGGAGTGGACCGAGGAGACCGACCCGGTGAAGGTGGAGACCGCGGTCGGTGAGCTGATCGAGCGGCGCGACTGGACGATGCTGTCGCACCGGGTGATCTTCCACGGTCGTCGGGTCTGCCACGCTCGCAAGCCGGCGTGCGGCGCGTGCACGCTCGCGAAGCTGTGCCCGTCGTACGGGACTGGTCCGGTCGACCCACGGGAGGCCGTGAAGCTGCTCAAAGGCCCGCGGACGCAGGAGCTGGCCGCACTCGCAGCGGAGCGAGGCCGGCAGTGAGGCGTGTCGCTGTTGTTCTGCTGGTCCTGCTCGGTGCGTTGGCCGGTTGTGCCGGTGGGGGTGCCCAGCCGGGTGAGCTCGCGCCGCCGACGAAAGCAGACGCGTGCACCCCGCTGACCCCGCCGCCGGCCGTCCCGGGCACCTCGCCCAGCAGCCCCGGGTCCGGCGCCTCCGGCACCGAACCCGCGCGTGAGCCGCTGCCCGAGGTCGGCTTGCCCTGCTTCGACCGCGGCCGGATCGTCTACGTAGGACAGTTGCGCGGTCCCGCTGTGATCAACCTGTGGGCATCCTGGTGCGGACCGTGCCGCACCGAGCTGCCAGCCTTCCAGCGGTACTCGCAACGGGCCGCCGGCCTCGTCACCGTGGTCGGGGTGAACAGCGAGGACAGCCGGACCGGTGCGACATCGATAGTCGAGGATCTGGGGCTCACGTTCCCGAACCTGGTGGACGACCGGGGCAAGCTGCGGACGGCACTCGGCAAGACGGCGTTGCCGGTCACGGTCTTCGTCGACCGGGCCGGCCGGATCGCGCACGTGTACAACTTCGAGGCGCTCGACGAGGACAACCTGGAGCTGCTCGTCGAGCAGTATCTCGGTGTGGTGGTACCGAGGCAATGACGGTCCAGAAAGATCCTCCGGACGGAAGGCATAGTCCGGACAAGGCAGTGACCCTCCCGGACTGGTGGGAGCCGCTGGTGACGCGGGCGCGGTCGGCATCCACGTCGACGTTCACCCGGTTGCCCACGCCCACCGATGGCGGACGGGACAGCGCGGTCCTCGTACTCCTCGGGGAAGACGGCGCCAGCGGGCCGGACGTGCTGATCCTGCAGCGGGCCGCGACCCTGCGCAGCCATGCCGGGCAGCCGGCGTTCCCCGGCGGGGTCGCCGAGCCGGAGGACGCGGACTCGGTCGACACCGCATTGCGGGAGGCCAACGAGGAGGTAGGTCTCGACCGCCGGTCCGTGCAGGTCGTCGCGACCCTGCCGCAGCTGTGGATCCCGGTCAGCAACTATCTCGTGACCCCGGTGTTGGCCTGGTGGCGGGAGCCGCACGAGGTTCGCCCAATGGACCGGCGGGAGGTGGACCGGGTCGCCCGGCTGCCCGTCGCCGAGCTCGTCGATCCGGCGCACCGGCTGCAGGTCCGTCACCCGAGTGGGTGGATCGGGCCGGCGTTCCGATCGCGCGGGATGCTGGTCTGGGGTTTCACCGCCGGTGTCCTCTCGGCGCTGCTCGAGATGGGCGGCTGGGCCAGGCCCTGGCCCCGGGACCGGGTCGAGGAGCTGCCGATCGCCGGGGACCAACCGCTGGTGTCCGAGCCGGTCGGATCCGAGACGGAAGTCACCGACTCTGCTGACCAAGCCGATACTGGGCAACCGCCCGTACCCTGAACGGGTGGTCGTCGACGCAATCCTGATCGTAGTGATGCTGATCTTTGCCGCGAACGGATACCGGCAGGGGTTCGTCATCGGCGCGCTGTCGTTCGTGGGCTTCTTCAGCGGTGCGCTGATCGGGTTGCAGCTCGGCCCGTGGCTCGGCCGGCAGTTCGCCGACCTGCAGCTACGAGTACTGGTGTCGCTGGTCACGATCTTCGGCCTGGCCGTCCTCGGTCAGGCGCTGGCCGGCTGGCTGGGCTCCCGGCTCCGGCATGCGATCACGAGCCGGCCGGGTCAGGTCGCCGATGACATCGGCGGCGCGGTGGTCTCGCTGCTGGCGGTACTCCTGGTGGCCTGGCTGGTCGCCGCCCCGCTGGCCTCGTCCTCGCTGCCATGGCTCGCCCGGTCGGTACGCAACAGCGAGGTGCTCCGGGGCGTCGACAAGGTGGTGCCGCACCAGGTGCGGGCGCTGTCCGATGCGCTGCGCGACACCGTAGACACGAACGGGTTCCCGGATGTGTTCGGGGACCTCGTGCCGACCCAGGTACGTGAGGTCCCGGCTCCGAATCCGGCCCTCGCGGGCTCGCCGGCGGTCGTCAGCTCACGCAAGTCCGTCGTGAAGGTGCTCGGCAGCGCGCCGAGCTGCTCGCGTCGCATCGAGGGCTCCGGCTTCGTGTACGCCCCCCAGCACGTGATGACGAACGCGCATGTCGTAGCCGGTACGAGATCCGTGAGCGTCGAGCTGAACGGGGATCGCCGGCCGGGTCGGGTGGTCTTCTACGACCCTGGCCTGGATCTCGCCGTGATCTACGTGCCGGGGCTCTCCGCGCCGACGATGCGGTTCGCCTCGGCCGAGGCCGGTAGCGGTGACGACGCGATCGTGATCGGCTTCCCGCTGGATGGACCGTTCGACGCCCAGTCGGCGCGGATCCGGGACGTGCGCAACATCACCGGACCGGACATCTACGACCGACGCCAGGTGAGCAGGGAGATCTATACGATCCGGGCGCTCGTCCGTAGTGGCAACTCGGGCGGGCCGCTCGTCGATCGGGACGGCCGGGTGCTCGGCGTGATCTTCGCGGCCGCCGCGGACGACCCGAACACCGGCTTCGCGGTCACTTCGGACGAGGCAGCTCCGATAGCCGCCGCGGCACGGGACAGCACGGCGGCGACCGCTACCGGTAGCTGCGCATAAGCGCTCTCCGCCGACCTTCGCTTCGCTCTGTGCCGGCTCTCGCTTCGCTGCGCGCCTTGTGCGCCGCCTTCCCTCGTCGCTGCGCTCCTCAGTCCAGACGCCGCGGCGCTCCGCTTCGCTTATTGAACCAGCGTGCGGCCGCGGTCGATGCGCTCGTGGGCAGGCGGCTTCGTCGGGATGGTCGCCGTGCGTACCTGCGGTTGGTGTGCGGCACCGAAGTGGGCGACGCCGGGCGGCGGCGCGCCGGTGTCGAGCGGGTTCGTCCGGACCTCGGCGACGGTCGTGCGCAGGGCGGACACGGGGTCGACGGCGCCGAAGCCGTACCGGTCGTCGCGCCCGACCGGACCCAGATCCCGGGCCGTCCGGGTCAACCGCTGTACAACGTTCGCCGCGGACATCCCCGGCCACTTCGACCGGACGAGAGCCGCGGTCGCGCTCACCAACGGGGCGGCGAAGCTGGTGCCCTGGACCCGCCAATGCCCACCGGCCGGGCGGGCGCTGCGCAGGTCGGCGCCTGGAGCGGCGAGGACCGTCTGCCGGCCGGTGATCGAGTTGCTCCACAGTAGATCATCGTTGGGGGTGTGGGCGAGACCGACGACGGCCACCACACCCGGCTCCCGCGCGGGGTACCAGACCTCGGCCGGACCGCCCGGTAGCACGTTGCCGGTACACGCCACGACGACCACGTCCCGGGCGAACGCGTAGTCGAGCGCGTCGGCAAGCGCCGGGCTGTAGTTCGCCCCGCCGAGCGACAAGTTGATGACCTTGGCGCCGTGATCGACCGCCCACAACACCCCACGGGCGACCACGAGCGCGTCGTCGTACCTGTTGTCGCTGTCGAGTACCCGTACCGGAAGAATCTTGGCGTCGGGCGCCAGTCCGACGACGCCGCGGCCGTCCGCCCGGCCGGCGATGAGGGCTGCCACGGACGTGCCGTGCCCGACCGGGTCGGTCCGGCCGTCGGTGGAGCCGTCCACGAGGTCGACGCCGGGCAGGACCTGCCCGACGAGGTCCGGATGGCTGGCGTCGACGCCCGAGTCCACGACGGCCACGATCACCCCGGCGCCGACCGACTCGGCCCAGGCCGTCTCCGCCTGCAGCGCCGCGAGCTGCCACTGGGCGTCGACCGGATCGGCAATCGCGGTACCGGGCGTGCCGAGCACGGCACCGGCTGCCGCTACGAGTACAGCCAGCGCCGCCGCGGTCACCCGCGTGGCGGCGCGCCGGCGGCCCACACCTCCCTCGGACATAACGTCGCCCATTCTCACGTACGTCGGCTGGCAGCGGGGCGTACGTTCGGCTGATTCCCTACCAGGCTGGAAGGTAGGCAAGTTGAATCAATCGGGCACCTTCCCGCCGGCTGACCAGCCATCCTCGCCCTGCTGGCAGTGGTTGCGGGCGCACCGCGCCCAGCAACGTTCCTTCGTCCGGGTCGCCGGACATGACAAGTCCGGGTGACGACAGTTCGCGCAGGCGCTGGACGATCGGCTCGTACATCGCCCGGCCAGCACCTCCGCACCGCCGGGTGAGCACGAGGTGCAGCCCGATGTCGCGAGCCTGCGCCAGGTAGTCCAGCAGCGGCAGCAGCGGATTGGTCGGCCCGGTCGCCACGATGTCGTAGTCGTCGACGAGGACGAAGCATCTCGGTCCGGTCCACCACGACCGGTCCCGTAGCTGGTCGGGCGTGACATCCGGCCCAGGCAGGCGGCGTTCCAGGTAGCCGGCCACCGACTCGATCAGTTCCTGGGTCTGGGCGGCGGCGGTGCCGTAGCCGATGAGATGGTCGCCTTCGACGCTGCCGAGCAGGCTGCGCCGGTAATCGACCAGGACGATGCGGGCCTGCTCGGGCCGGTACCGCCGGCTGATCGTCGTGGCCAGCGCGCGCAGGAAGCTCGACTTGCCCGCTTCGGCGTCACCGAACAGCAGGAAATGCGGATCCGCGGTCAGCTCGAGACCGACCGGGCGGAGGTCCGACTCGGCGATGCCGATCGGCAGCCCGTCGGCCTCCTCGATCATTGTGTACGGCAGTTCGGTTGGCAGCAGGCGCACCTCGGGTGCGGTTGGACCGGTCCACGCGGCCGCGGCTCTGGTGGGGATATCGGCCTGCGCAACCGCCGTCAGGAAGTGCAGACCGTCGGCCGTGATGCCGCGGCCGGGAGTGCGCTCCGGCACGTTCAGCGCGACCTGGCGCGAGACCATCGAGTCGGTGGGATCGCCGAGGCGCAGCTCCAGCCTGGATCCGAACAGGTCGCGGATCGGCGGGCGGAAGTCCGTCCACCGGGACGCGGTCGCGATCACGTGGACGCCGTACGACAGACCGCGGTGGGCCACGTCCGTGACGACGGCCTCCAGGTCCTCGTACTCGCCGCGCAGCGTCGGCCAGCCGTCGATGACGAGGAACACCTGTGTCCGGACCTTGGCGGAACGTTCGCGGTCGGCGAGCAGGGTCAGGACTTCTCCGACGGTACGCCGTACCGCCGCGGTGTCCTGCCGGCCCGCCACCCCGCTCACGTGCGGCAGGCCCGTCAGCGGGGCGAGGACCCCGCCGCCGAAGTCGAGGCAGTAGAACTGGGCTTCGGCCGGCGTATGGGTGAGCGCCAGAGCGGTGATCAGCGTACCGACCACAGTGGACTTTCCGCTCCGTGGTCCGCCGACGACCGCTACATGGCCGGCCGACCCGGCCAGCCGTAGCCAGAGCACGTCCCGGCGTTGCTCGAAGGGCTTGTCGACGATACCGACCGGAACCGTGAGCGCGCCGTGCAGGTCGGGATCCGCAACGGACAAGCCGCGCTCGGAATCCCGCCGGATCGGGCCGAGCAGGTCGGTCATGACCGGTGCGGCGGACAACGGCGGTAGCCACACCTGATGCGCCGGCGGACCATGCCCGGCCAACCGGTCGACCATGATGCCGAGCAGGCTGCCGTCTTCCTGCACCGGCGTCGGGGACTGGGACATCTCTGTCCGGTAGGGCCGTACGCCGACAGTCTCCACTGTGGACCTTCGGTACGGTCCCGAGACGTACGCCGCGCGGAACCGCACGAGCGGCTCGGTGCCGTAGCGCAGGTAGCCGTGTCCGGGACTGCGCGGCAGCTCGTATGCGTCCGGCACGCCCAGCACCGCCCGCGACTCCAGGGCGGAGAACGTCCGCAGTCCGATGCGGTACGACAGGTGTGTCTCCAGACCGCGCAGCCGCCCCTCGTCCAGCCGTTGGCTCGCCAGCAACAGGTGTACGCCGAGCGACCGACCCAACCGTCCGATTTGGACGAACAACTCGATGAAGTCCGGCTTGGCCGACAGCAGCTCGGTGAACTCGTCGCAGACGATCAGCAGTACCGGCAGCGGCGGCAGGTCGGCTCCTGTCAGCCGAGCGCGGTCGTAGTCGCGGATCGACGCCTTGCCGGTCCGCCGCAGCAGCTCCTGCCGGCGTACCAGCTCGCCGTTCAGCGCGTCGGTCATCCGGTCGACGAGCGGCAGCTCTTCGGCCAGGTTCGTGATGAGCGCGGCGGTGTGCGGTAGCCGGTCGAGCGACGCGAACGTCGCGCCGCCCTTGAAGTCGACGAGGACGACGTTGAGCGCCTCGGGCGAGTGCGTGGCCGCGAGCCCCAGCACGATCGTGCGCAGCAGTTCGGACTTGCCGGAGCCGGTGGCACCGATGAGCAGGCCATGCGGACCCATGCCGTCCTGCGCGGACTCCTTGAGGTCGAGCCGCACCGGTCGGCCGTCCACGCCCACCCCGATCGTCACGCTGAGCTGGTCGCGACCGCCTCGCGGAGCCCAACCGTGTACGACGTCGTAGCCGTACGGGTCGCCGATGCCGAGCAGCTCCTCCGGTCCAGCGCTGTCGGCGAGTTGGCTCTCGACCGCCTTGGTCCTCAGCGGTGCCAGCCGACGGGCTAGCGTTTCTACATCCACAGTAGACAGTGCGTCGGCCGTACCGACCACGGCCCGTTCGTCCAGTGTGGTGAGCAGGAGTTCGTCGGTACCGGTCACCTCGAGCACCGCCGTGTCCCGGTCTACCAGCCGGGGCGGCGCGCTGCGCAGGTCGATCAGGGTCACACCGTCGATGCCATCGTGGAGGTCGGCGCCGTCCACAATGACCACGATGTGCGGTCTCGGTCGGCCCGTCAGTACGTCACCGATCAGTTCTTCGAGCTCGACCGCGCTGGTCGCGACGAGCCGCCGCGGTCCGATCGCGTCGTGCCGCCCGGGATGCAGCGCGTGCGGCAACCACTTCGTCCACTCCCACGCGGCTCGACGCTCGGCGTCGACGCAGCACACGATCAGGATGTCGTCGGGCGCGTGGAAGACGGCAAGCTGCGCCACGATGGCCCTCGCCAGACCGGCAGCGGGTTCGCCACCGGCCAGATGAATCCTCGAGAACCCACGCAGCGACAGGGCTACCGGCAGATCCGGCACGACGGAGTACGCGTCGAGGAAGCGCCGCAACGCGTCGGCCGTCATCGGATCGAGGTCGTCGGTGGTTCGGGTCACCGGCGGCTGCAGCGTGGTGGCGAGGGTCTGCGGTCCGGTCCCGACGCGGACCACCGCGAAGTCCGAGTCGCCGGGTCGTCGCTCCCAGAGCCGGTGACTGGCCACAGTGGACCAGAGTTGGTGCGGATCCGGATGCCGGTACCACATGCCCTGCCGTTGCCGTCGCACGGTCTGCCGCACCCGCCGACGCAGTACGGCCAGGTGCCGCAGGTAGTCCCGGCGCGCCCGCATCGTCTCCGCCTTCTTCGGCGTACCCGAGTGGCTGCCCCACGACAGCGCGAGCATCGACAGCGAGGAGACGCCGAACATCGCGCCGACGACGTACGAGAATCGGCCGCCCTCCCCGTGCCCGGCGAACATCAGGGCGGTCGCCAACGTACCCGTCAACAACGGCAGCACCAGGAGCAGTTGCGTCCACCGGCCACCGGCCGCCTGCGGAATCTCCGGTGGCGGCTCGATCGGCAGCTCTCCGCTCGGAATCTCCGGTGCCGCACGTCTCGGGCCGCGCTTGACGACGACCGTACCCACGGCGGTCGATGCTATCGACTTTGTCGTGGTATGAAGTCCCCGTCGAACACGGGGGTTTTCGATGGTTGAACTGGCGCGCGTCACGATCGATGCGTCCGGGCGGCGCGTGGACCTGGTGGTCCCCGAGCACGTGCCCATCGCCGAGCTGCTTCCCGACCTCCTCCGGCACGCCGGTGAGGATGCGCCGGACAGCGGCGAACGACACGGTGGTTGGCTGCTGCGCCGCGCCGAGGGCGAGGCGCTGGCCGGTGACGCCTGCCTGCACGACTCAGGCGTCCGCGACGGCGAGGTCCTGCACCTGGTGCCCGCCCGCGTGCACTGGCCCGAGCCGGAATACGACGATGTCGTCGAAGCCGTCGCCGCTGCCGCTCGCGGCTACGGCCGGGACTGGAGCGCGGGCGCGACCCGTACCGCCGGGCTGATCGTGGCGGCCGTGACGCTGACCGTCGGCGTCGGCACGCTGATGACGAGCGGTCCACCATGGACAGTCGCGGCCACCGTCGGGCTCGGCGCCGCGACGCTGCTCACCCTCGCCGGCACCGTCGCATTCCGTGGGTACGGCGAACCGGCCGTCGGCGCGGTCCTCGGCGGCTACGCGCTGCCGTACGCCTTTGCCGGTGGTGCCCTGTGGTTCGCCGACGCGGCTCGACAGCACGGCTGGCTCGGCGAGCCGCAGGTGCTGGTCGGTTCGACGGCCCTCGTGCTCGCCGCGGTCGTGGGCGGTGTCGGCGTCCCCGCGGCCACCCGACTGTTCGCGGCCGGGGTGACCGTCGGCGTGACGAGCGCGGCCGGCGCGCTGCTCGCCTTCCACTTGCCGGTCACCGGGGCCGCTGCCGTGACGCTGTCGGTACTCGTCTGCGGGATCGGCGCGCTGCCCTGGCTGGCGATCCGCATCGGCCGGCTACCGGTGCCGCCAGAGGTCGTCGGTGGACCGGCGCACGTGTCCTCGGCGGTTCGGCGTACCGAGTCTCTGCTGTCGGGCATGCTTCTCGGCCATGCCGTGGCGGCACTCCTCGCGGTCATCGTCCTCGTAGCCGCCGGCGGTACGCAGGGCCGCCTACTGGCTCTGGTCTGCGCGTCGAGCCTGCTGCTGCGGGCACGCCAGTTCGTGACCGTTGCCCACCGGGTCCCCCTGCTCGGCGCCGGTACCGCCGGCCTCGCCGTCCTGGCCGTCTCCACGCTGGCCGGCGCTCCTGCGGTGGCGGCACTCGTCACTCTCGGGCTTGGTGTGGTCGTCGCGAGCGCCCGGTACGCCGTCCGCCTGCCGTCGCCGTACCTCGGCCGAGCCGTCGACATCGTCGACACCCTGCTGGTGGTATCGGTAGTCCCGCTGGCGTGCGCGGTCCTCGACCTGTACGCCCGCGTCCGCGACCTCATCTGAGACATCCTGGAAGGCGGTGTCGGATCGGGCCGGAGGTGTTCGTAGTAGGGGTGAGAGGCCGCCCACGAGGGGCGACCCATGAAGGGAACCGCGATCATGAAACTGACGACCACGACGCAGGTCTCCGTCGACGGCGTGATGCAGGGAAACGGCGGGCGGAATCCGGACCTCGACCCCGGATTCGAGCGCGGCGGATGGGCCAGGCCGCTGTTCGGCGGCACGAGCATGACGTTCGTCAACGAGGTCTACCAGCGCGCCGACGCGTTCCTGTTTGGCCGGCGCACCTACGAGCTCTTCGCCAGCTACTGGGGCGTGATGGATCCGGGCAGCGGCCCCATCGCGGATGCCTTGAACACGCGACCCAAGTACGTCGCATCGAACACGCTCACCGAACCGCGCTGGGCGGACACGACCGTCCTCTCCGGTGACCTCGCGGCGGCTATCCGCGAGCTGAAGGCCAAGCCGGGCGGTGAGCTGCAGGTGCACGGCAGCGGCGCCCTGATCCGGTGGCTGCTCGAGAACGACCTCGTCGACGAGATGAATCTCCTCATCGTCCCGGTCGTCGTCGGCGAGGGCACGCGACTGTTCCCCGACACCGGCCCGGATATGGCGCTCGAACTCGTCGAGTCGCGAGCCTTCTCGAAGGGCATAACCCTGCAGGTCTACCGGCCTGCCGGGCGCCCGCAGTACGCCACCGACTGACAGGAGTTGATCTTCAAATGCAATACTTGGTTTCCGTGATCTTCGATACGGACGGCCTCGCCACACCGGACGAGATGGCTGCCATCGACGCGTTCAACGAACGGCTCGAGGCCGAGGGTCACTGGGTCTTCGCCGGTGGCCTCGCCTCGCCCAGCTCGGCCACCGTCATCGACAACCGGGGTGGGGAGGCGCTGTTCACCGACGGGCCCTTTGTGGAGACGAAGGAGTACCTCGCCGGCTTCTGGATCATCGAAGCCCCCGACCTCGACGTGGCGCTCGTGCTCGCCGCCGAGGGGTCGAGGGCCTGCAATCGGAAGGTCGAGGTGCGGCCGTTCCTGTGAGCGTGATCGACGTCCGCGAGGCGATCACCCAGGCCCACCGCGAGGAGTGGGCCCGGGTGGTCGCCGCTCTGACCCAGCGTTTCGGTGACCTCGACATCGCCGAGGAGGCGGCGGCCGAGGCGTTCGCCACCGCCGTCGAGCGGTGGCCGGCCGACGGCGTACCTCCCAACCCCGGCGCCTGGTTGACCACCACCGCCAGCCGCAAGGCCATCGACCGGATCCGGCGCGAGAACAAGCGCGGCGACAAGCAGAAGGAGGCTCAGATGTTGTACGACGACGACCCGCCCGAGCCTCTCGGTGCCATCGACGACGATCGGCTCCGGCTGATCTTCACCTGCTGTCACCCGGCGCTCGCGATGGAGACTCGCGTAGCGCTGACGTTGCGCATGGTCGGCGGTCTGACCGTGTCCGAGATCGCCAGTGCCTTCCTCGTGCAAGAGGCCGCCATGGGGCAGCGGATCACCCGCGCGAAGGCCAAGATCAAGGCGGCTCGCATCCCTTATCGGGTGCCGTCCGCGGAGGATCTCCCGGGACGCGTCTCCGGCGTACTCGCCGTCCTGTTCCTCGTCTACAACGAGGGCTACCTGGCGACCGGCCCCGACACGGATCCCATACGTCACGACCTGACCGCCGAGGCGATCCGGCTCACTCGCCTCATCCGGGCCCTCATGCCGGAGGACGGTGAGGTGGCCGGGCTGCTGGCGCTGATGCTCCTCACCGAGGCCCGCCGCACCGCCCGGGTCTCGGCAAGCGGAGAACTGGTCACCCTCGACGAGCAGGACCGCGGGGCCTGGGACGCGGCGCTGGTCGCCGAGGGTCATCGGCTGGTACGCGAGCGCCTGGCCACCGGGATCGCTCCGGGTCGTTACCAGATCCTCGCCGCGATCAACGCCGTGCACACCTCCGCCCACGACGTACGCGACACCGACTGGTCGCAGATCGTCGCCCTGTACGACCAGCTCGTCCGCCTCGACCCCTCGCCGATCATCGCCCTCAACCGGGCCGTCGCGGTCGCCGAGCTCGACGGCCCGGAGGTGGCACTGGCGGCCGTCGACCGCCTCGAAGACAAGTTGGCCGGCTATCACGCCTACCATGCGACCCGCGCCGACCTGCTGCGCCGGCTGGGCCGCAGCCACCAGTCACGCGCGGCCTACGACAAAGCCATCGAGCTGGCGGGCAACACCGCCGAGATCGCCTACCTGACCCGCCGCCGCGACCAGCTGGGGTAGCCGGCACGCTTGGCTCAGGGGTGGTGGCCCAGTTGCCGCAGGACGCTCATCCGGTCGGGGACGCCCCAGTGCTCGACCATCTGCCCGTCCGCGAACCGGGCGATGTCGATCACGTCGATGCTGATCGGCTTGCCAGTCGGTGGGTGGCCGAACTGCCCGGTGCCGCTGTCGGTCCCGCGGGCCCGCACCCGCAGCCACACCTTGTCGCCGACCTGGGCCGCGTCTTCGATGGTGTAGTGCAGATCCGGGATGCCGGCCCGCAGCATTTGCACGAATCCCTTGAACTGGTCTCGGGTGACGGTTCGACCGGGGCTGCCGTCCGGGGCGAACTGATGCTCGATGATCTCCGCCGCGACGAGTTGGTCGGCCGCGTCCAGGTGGCCCTTGGTGAAGACTTCGTCGAAGAGCCGGGTGAATGCCTCGATACTCATGATCTCTCCTGGTTGATGGGGCGCCGGGTGGCTAGAGCCACCGGCGCACGCGGGACCGGTAGTCGGTGTAGGTCTGGCCGAAGCGCTGGGTGAGGTACTGCTCTTCGGGGCGGATGACCAGGTGGCGCACGGCGACGATCACGAGCGGCCACAGCATCAGCGGCCACCAGGAACCGAACAGCAGCGCCAGACCGAGGTAGGCGATCGCCAGACCGGTGTACATCGGGTTGCGAGACAGCCGGTAGACGCCGCTGGTGAGCAGGGTGGCGACCGGGTGGTGGGGCACGATCGTGGTGCGGTGCCGGATCACGGCGGCGACGCCGGCGAAGGCCAACGCCAGCCCGACGGCGGCGACCACCGTCCCGGCGACCGTAGTGGCGGGACGCCCACCGAGCGGGAGCGCGACCGCGGCGTCGATCGCCATGCCGGCGGCCAGACCGGCGGCGTAGTACAGCGGTGGCGGTATGAAGATCACTCGAGCGCCCTGCTGTGCGTCTGCGTTGGCCGACATCTCCCGCTCCTTCGGTAGAGGTAAGCTCTAACCAATAGAGCACTACACTCATGCGGTGGCTGTCAAGAGGCGGTACGAGTCGACACATCGACAGGAGCAGGCCCGGCAGACGCGCCGGGCGATCCTGGACGCGGCCGCGGCCCTGTTCGTCGAGCCCGGCTACGCGGCGACCCCGCTGACCGCCATCGCGGCAGAGGCGGGGGTCGCGATCCAGACGGTGTACAAGGTCTTCGGCAGCAAGCAGGCGCTGCTCTCGGCGCTGGTCGACGTCACAGTGGCCGGCGACGACGAGC